>JAKALH010000061.1 GCA_021813225.1 Chloroflexota bacterium | reverse complement strand
TAAATGTCCTCAGACATATTGCATCACAATTATACTCATTATCTTCATTTTAATTATTACTGACACCTCCGAGTTCTGCCAGAACTCGGAGGTGTTCGTCTGCCGTACAATAAGCCATCCATATCTTGTAGGTGTGCGATGAATTTTGAAACACTGGCGATCCATGCTGGACAGACGCCCGATCCAACCACCGGGGCCGTGATGACACCAATCTACCAGACCTCGACCTATGCTCAGGATTCGATGGGCGAGGCCGTCTACGATTATGCCCGCACCATCAATCCCACGCGCAGCGCGCTACAGGATTGTATCGCTGCACTGGAAGGGGGCGCCCACGGACTGGCGTTTTCATCCGGCATGGCCGCTGCGGACACGGTGTTGCGCCTGCTGAAACCGGGCGACCATCTGGTAGCCAGCAATGATGTCTATGGCGGCACCTTCCGAATCTTCACGAAAGTTTACGCGGATTATGGCCTGCGCTTTTCGTTCGTGGAAATGAGCGACCCGGATGCTGTGCGAAAAGCCATCCAGCCGGATACGCGCATGGTATGGGTCGAGTCGCCGACCAACCCGCTGCTGAAAGTGGCCGACATCGCAGCCATCGCCGGGCTGAAGGGCGCGGCGCGGCTGGCGGTGGATAACACCTTCGCCACACCGTACCTGCAGCAGCCGCTGGCGCTGGGCGCCGATATCGTGGTACACAGCACGACGAAGTATCTGAACGGCCACAGCGACGTGGTGGGCGGCGCGGTTATCGTCAACGACGACGAGACTTTTACGCGGCTGAAGTTCCTGCAGAATGCCGTCGGAGCCGTGCCTGGGCCGCTGGATTGTTTCCTGGTCCTGCGCGGCCTGAAAACATTGCCGGTGCGCATGGAACGCCACTGCGCCAATGCGCTGGCTGTCGCACACTTCCTGGAGCGCCATCCTGCCGTCGCGCGTGTGATATACCCCGGGCTGGCTTCGCACCCGCAACACCACATCGCAGCCCGCCAGATGCGCCAGTTCGGCGGCATGATATCGTTCATCGCTGCGGGCGGCCCGGAGGCGGCGCGACGGATTGCCCAGGCGACGCGCCTCTTTGCGCTGGCCGAATCGCTGGGGGGTGTGGAGTCGCTGATCGAAGTGCCGGCGGCGATGACGCACATGAGCGTTGCTGACTCCCCGCTCGCCGTCGACCCGGCGTTGATTCGCCTGTCGGTCGGCATCGAGAATGTCGATGACCTGATTGCCGACCTCACTCACGCGCTTGCGCAGGCATGAGCCGTTTCCGGTCAGGTTTCCGCGCTCAGACGGCGGCGCAGCAGCTTCGCGCGCAGGATGTTGACGGCAAAGCCCGTTTCCTCGCTGCGCAACGCCCACGCCGCGCCGAAGTAGACGGCGATGCCGGCGACAATTGCGAGCAGCGCGGCCAGCGTCCCGTTCCCCAGCACATTCAGCCACAGCCAGAGCGCGGCTGCCATCACGCCCCCTGCAATTGAACTTTTTACCGACGCAATCACAGTCAGCTTCAGGTTGAGTTGCGGCACGCGGTGTGCCAGCCAGGCGTACAGCAGCGCGGTTTCCAGGGCGGTGGCGACGGAATTAGCCAGCGCCAGCCCGCCGTATGGGGGCAGGCTATTGGCGCGGAACACCGCCGCCAGTATCAGGCTGAGCGCCACATTCGCGATCATGCTGGCGACGCTGAGGATGACCGGCCGGTAGGTGTCATGCAGCGCATAGAAACCGCGCGTGACGACTTCCAGCACGGAGTGGCCCACCAGCCCGGCGCCATACCAGGCCAGCGCGAAAGCGACCGCGTCGGTCGACTGCGCATTGAAGGTGTTGCGCTGAAACAGCAGGCGGATGATGGGCTGGCCCAGCAGGATCAGGCCGATTGCCGCCGGTGCGCTCAACGCGATGACGACATTGATGGCGCGCGTGAGCGAACGGGCGAACTCGCCGTGTTCGCCGCGCGCCGCGTGCGCGCTGATGGTGGGGAACAGCACGGTGGCGATGGCCTGCGCGATGGCCGCCTGCGGCAGGATGAGCGTGGCAAAGGCGATGTTCAGCGCCGAGACGGCGCCTTCGCCCATGCCCGATGCCAGGCTGACGGTGACGATGAGGTTGATCTGCACGGCCCCCAGCCCCACGATGCGCGGCAGCATCAGGCGGATCACTTTGCGCACATCGTCAGCCAGTTCGCCGGCGGCGGTGGCTGTTTGCGCGGCGACATCGGCGGCACGGTTGATGACGCGCGACCTCAATAGAACACGCGCCAGCGCCGGCAGTTGTACCGCCAGATGCAGCGCCGCGCCGACGACGACGCCGGTCGCCACCCCGTAAATCCCCTGGCCGCGCAGCGCCAGCGCGCCGAACATGATGCCGATGTTGTAGATCGACGGCGCGATGGCCGGCGCGAGGAAGGAGTTGTTCGACTGCAGCACGCCCATCAGAAGGCCGCTCACGCCGAAGATAACCGTCGAAATCAGCATCAGGCGCATCAAGGCGGCGGTCAGGGCAACCTGCCCGTCATCGAAACCGGGCGCCACGATGGAACGTATGATGAAGGGCGCAGCCAGCGCAGCAATGACTGCGAAGGCGCTCATGACGATGAAAACCAGCCCGGCAACGGCCAGCGCCAGTTTCCACGCCAGCGTCTGCTGGTTGCGGCTCAGACGCGCGGTGAAGGTGGGGATAAAGGCGGAAGCCAGCGCGCCGCCGGCCAGCAGGCTGAACAGCAGGTCGGGGATGCGGAATGCGGCATTGAATGCGTCGTATTCAACGCTGGTCCCGAATTGCGAGGTGACGATGATACGCTGTCCCAGACCGGTCAGGTTGCTCAGCACATAGGCGACGCCGACAACCGCGGCCATCCGGGCAAGCGAGCGCGCTTGCATGGAGGCCATTCTACTGTGAACAGCCGCGGGTCAGGCGCAGTTTGTTTCCAGCGCGGCGGTCAGGCGGGCAAGCCCGGCGCGCAGGTTTGCCGGCTCGGTCAGACAGGAGACCATGATGTGCGTGCCGCGCTCGTAGCCATAGAAATACCCCGGGTGCACCAGCACGCCGTGCTCAAGCAGAGCGAGCACCAGGCTTTCCTCATCGCCGGCCCAGCCGATTACCTGCGGGAACAGGTAATAGCCGCCGTCGGGTGGGTGTGCCCGCAGGCGGGCGCTATTCTGCATCACCTCAAGCGCCAGGTCGAGGCTGGCGCGGATGCGTTTGCGCATCGCCGCCACGAACTCCTCGCCCTGCGCGAACAGCGCCGGCAGCATGCTCTGTGTCAGCGAGTTCGCCCCAAGAAAGGTGTCGTTGAGCATCTCCAGCCGCTCGCCGAAGCGTGCGGCAGCAGGCGGGTTGGCGGCAATCCAGCCCAGCTTCAGATCCGGCAGGGCGAACATCTTGGAAATGCCGTTGAGATGGAACACCGGCAGTCCGGGGTGTATCGCGCCCAGCGGCGGCGTATGAGGCATCCGGTACGGGAATTCCGCAAACACTTCATCGCAGATCAACGGCAGGCCGAGGTCGTTGAAGGCGGCGACAGGTGCGTTGACGATCATGCCGGTGGGATTGTGCGGCGAGATGACCAGCGTGGCGCGCGTGCGCCTGTCGGTCTGAGCGTACACGCTGTCCGGGTCAATCTGCCAGTTGCGTGATTCGTCAAGCCGGTAAGGGCGCAACTCGACACGGTAGATGCCGGCCAGATACTCGAACAGAGGGTAGGTCACGTCGGGCGCCAGCACGTTGTCTCCGGGTTCGGTCAGCAGCGCAAACAGCAGGCCATAGGCTTCGCTGGTGCTGGCAGTGATGAATATGTCGTCGGTGTGGATGGCGAGCGGGCGGGCGCGTTGTGCGTAGTAGTCCGCGATAGCGCGGCGCGCCGGCAGCAGCCCGCGCGGATCGGGTTCGTAGCGCCGCACCGGCCAGTAGGCATCCGCGGCGGCGCGCAGGATGCCGGGCGGAAACAGCAGACCCTGTTGCGTGGGATTGCTGCTGGTCAGGTCGATGTAACCGCGCTGCGCAGTGCGCCTGCGTGCCAGTTCGATGCGATTGGCGCTCAGGTCGGCGCCGGCCAGGAAGCCGCTCATGCCGGCACCACGATCGACTGAACGCGCCCGACTCTGCCGTCGGTCAGCATGACTTTGATGCCGTGCGGGTGCGCGGCGCTGGCGGTCAAGATGCGCGCGACGATACCGGTCGTCAGCGTCCCGCTGCGCTGGTTGTGCTTCTCCACGATGCGCACCTGCATCCCCGGCTTGATTTCGTTTCGACTGGGATGTGTCGCCATTGTGTGTATAGTTTAGCCGTACTCGTTATCGCATTCGCGGCCGCTGCGGTGCGGCGAAAATACATCTTCTGGCAAGAGGTCTGGACAGGATGACAAAGATACCCTTCAACGGGCGCGTACTCATAATCGGTTGCGGAGCCGTCTCGCAGTGCCTGCAGCCGCTCCTGCTGCGCCACCTCGATATGAACTTCACGCGACTGACGGTCATGGACTTCGAAGACCGCCGGCAGTTCATCCCGGATACCCTGGCGGCAGGCGCGCACTACGTTCAGGAGCATGTCACGCCGGATAACCTGGCCTACCTGCTGGGGCTTTACGCCGGGCCTGGCGACCTGGTCATCGACCTGGCGTGGAATATCGGCGCCATCGACATCCTGCAATGGTGCCATGACCACAACGTCATGTACATCAACACCTCGGTTGAGCTGTGGAATCCGTACTTCACGGCCAACGACCTGCCGGTTGACCGCACGCTGTATACCCGCCATATGGCGATACGCGACCACATCCGCAGATGGTCCGAGCCGGGCGCGACGGCTGTGCTGGAACATGGCGCGAACCCCGGACTGGTGAGCCATTGGACCAAGGTGGCGCTGCGCGATATCACGCTGGCGATGCTGGAGCGCGGCCTGGGCGGCGAGCGGCGCTCCATGCTGGAGCGCGCGCTTGACGACGACGATTTCGCGCGCCTGGCCATGTTCACCGGAACCAAGGTCATTCATATCTCGGAACGCGACACCCAGATCGGCAGCCGCCCCAAGGAAGTCAACGAATTTGTCAACACGTGGTCGGTGGCCGGATTTTACGAAGAGGGCATCGCCCCGGCGGAGATGGGCTGGGGGACGCACGAACGCCGCCTGCCCGAGTTCGCGCATACGCATTCCTATGGCCCGGGCAACCAGATCTGCCTGGCGCAGATGGGCATCAACACCTACGTGCGCTCGTGGGTGCCGATGGGCGAAATCATCGGCATGGCGGTGCGCCACGGCGAGGCGTTCACGATCAGCGATCACCTGACCGTGTGGGACGCCAATCACCGCAACCCCACCTACCGGCCGACGGTGCATTACGCCTATCTGCCCACCGACGCCGCCATGGCTTCGCTGCACGAACTGAAGATGCGCAACTACGACCAGCAGGACAACGAGCGCATCATGCGCGACGAAATCATCAGCGGCAAGGACGAACTGGGCGTGCTCCTGATGGGGCATGACCTGAACGGCTGGTGGGTCGGCTCGCAACTGGACATCGAGGAGACGCGCCGGCTGGTGCCGCACCAGAACGCCACCACACTGCAGGTGGCCGCTTCGGTGCTGGGTGCGCTGGCGTGGATGATCCGCAATCCGCGCTGGGGAGTGCTCGTCCCGGATGACCTGCCCTATGACGAAGTGCTGGCGGTCGCCAACCCGTACCTGGGGCCTTGTCTGTCCATCCAGACAGACTGGAATCCACTCAAGCACCGCAATGAGTTGTTCGAGCGGTACGGGCGTCCGTTGCCGCCGCCGCAGGATGTGTGGCAGTTCGAATCGTTTCGCGCCTGGTGAACAGTATTTCATTCTGTCGCCGGTGGACCTGTTGCCCGCATAGATCGCACATCGGTGTACACTGGGGCACTCATCATAGTCAAAGGAAATACTCAGCTAAAAATGCTTCTTACCCCCGAGCAGTGGATCATCGGCCTCGCGGCCGCATTCGTCGTCGGCATCAGTAAAACCGGCATCCCCGGCATCGGCATCCTGGTTGTACCGCTCATGGCGGTGGTATTCGGCGGGCGCCTGTCCGTCGGCGCGACGCTGCCGCTGCTGATATCCGGCGATATCTTCGCGGTGCTGTGGTATCACCATCACGCGCGCTGGGACAACCTGCGCGGGTTGATTCCGTGGGTGGCTATCGGCATTGCCGTCGGAGCCGTGCTGCTGTGGTACACCGGCTTGCAGGGCGGCGCGGTGGACTGGTTGAATATCATCATCGGCGTACTGGTGCTGCTGATGCTGGCAATCGGGCTGGCGCGCGCCCGCTGGGGCGACAGGCTGGTGCCCACATCAAAAGCTGCCGTGGTATCCACCGGCACGCTGGCCGGTTTCTCCACAACTGTATCGAACGCCGCCGGCCCGATCATGTCCATTTACCTGACCGGCATGGGATTGCCGAAGAACGAGTTCATGGGCACCTCGGCCTGGTATTTCTTCATCTTCAACCTGACCAAGCTGCCCATCTACGCATTTCTGAGCCTGGTGCTGCCCAGCAAGCCGATGGTCAATTCGTCAACGTTGATCTTCGACCTGGCGATACTGCCCGTCATCATCGTCGGGGCGTTCGTGGGCAAGTGGCTGCTGCCGCGCATCCCGCAGGGGATGTTCAACGGCGTCGTGCTGCTGCTGGCCGGCGCAGGCGCTATCAAGCTGATTCTGGACCAGATACACTGACGCCGCTCAGCGCATGGCGATGGGCAGGTAGGCGCGGTTCACCCGGCCCGCCGGGCTGCAACCCAGCGGGCTGCCCAGTGCGATGTCGTCCAGATGCACGTCGTTTCCGTAGGCGCTGACGCCGAGGAATCCGAGCAGCAGGCTGCGCGCGTTGCCGTAAGCCGGAATGACCGACTTTATCACATCAGGCCGGCTGGAATCGCGCCGCACTTATGGCGGATATGCCCGCTCTCACCGCGCATTAAGCTGAGCGTGGTGTAATTTGACCTGTTGAGTGTACAGGAGTCAGTGATATGAACAGCGATGTATTGAATACGATTGTAGTGACCGCAGACGGCAGCGAAAAATCCCTTGTGGATTACAAGGGCGATGTGTTGTTGATCGTCAACGTGGCGTCGAAGTGCGGCAACACCCCGCAGTACGCGGGGCTGGAGAAGCTGTACGAGACCTATAAGGATCAAGGCCTGGTCGTGGTGGGTTTTCCCTGTAATCAGTTTGGCGACCAGGAACCAGGTAGTATGCGGGAAATCCAGGAGTTCTGCACGACGAATTACGGCGTGACCTTCCCGATCTTCAATAAACTGGAAGTGAAGGGGCCAGGCCAGGCGCCACTGTACGCGAAGTTGACGAAGACCGAACCGGCCGGCGACATCAGTTGGAACTTCGAGAAGTTCCTGGTCGGCCGGGATGGCGGGGTCATTGCGCGATTCACACCGAAGACCAAGCCCGATGACCCCGGCCTGGTGTCGAAAATAGAGCAGGCGTTGAAGGCGTGAACTTGTAGTACGCGCCAAGGGATTCTGTTTTTTAAGCTTGAGGGAGGCTGCGTCACGTGGCCTCCCTCGCTTGTCTCAGGCTTTCCAGCCGTCTATTACAGGATGAGGCTGTGGGCCTGGCGCAGCAGGCTATCCACGATCTCCTCCGGCGGCATGGTGAGCATATTCTTTTGGAACGTCAGCACGCTCACCAGGGGCATGTCACTCATCATATTCATGATATTCCCCATGCCCAGGTCGTCCCCGTGGTCTTCCCTTGTGCCATTGTGATCCTGACCGCCAAATACCCTGTGAGTCTGCTTTTCAATCTGCTCATAGATTGGACCGAGCACAAACTTGCCGCGGGGGTCGGCCATCCATTCATTCATGGTCGATTCCTTGTCCAGAACGCACGGCAGCTTGAGCGTGGATTGAAGCGTAACCTCCAGAGAATGGCGAATATCGGTTGAGGAAGCGCCAATCAGGACATCAAACTTACCATCTTCGGTGACCCACTGGCCGTACTCAGGATGGTAAAACGCGAAAGCCCGAAAATTAAGCGGAATAGATACGGTTCTGGTTTCACCTGGCTGAAGCTCAATCTTCGCAAAGCCTTTCAATTCTTTATAAGGACGCACCAGGCTGGATTGCTGGTCATGGACGTAAACCTGCACGATTTCTTTGCCGGCACGGGTGCCGGTATTCGTAATATCCACGCTCACCGTCAGGCCGTCGATATCTTTGAACGTCCTGGCGCTGGTGCGGGCATTGCTGTAAGCAAAGGAAGTGTAGCTGAGGCCATAGCCGAAGGGAAACTGGACCGGCATCTCTTTAGCGTCGTAATAACGGTAGCCGATGAACAGCCCCTCGCCATAGCGCACCCGGCCGGCTTCGCCCGGCCAGTTGATCGAAGCGGGCGTATCGGTGAGCTTGATCGGGAAGGTTTCGGCCAGCTTGCCGCTCGGGTTCACCCGTCCGAACAAGACATCGGCGATTGCCGCACCGCCACCCTGTCCCATCATGTAGGCTTCGAGCACCGCAGCGCAGGAACCAATCCAGGCGGCCATTGCCACGGGGGCGCCGTTATTCAAAACCACCACGGTGTTCGGCTGGACCGCACCGACCGCTTGAATCAGCGCGATTTGCTGGCGCGTCAGGTCCATGTCCTGGCGATCGTAACCTTCTGATTCTTTGAAAGCAGGCAGGGCGATATACAGCACAGCCACATCGGCGGATATCGCCAGGGTCACCGCCCCGTCGATCAGGCCCTGGCTGAAGGTGTTGTCGACAGGGTACCCTTCGGCGTAGGTTACCTCGGCGTTCCCGGCCCGGGCTTTCAATTCCGTAAAGGGGACCGCCACGCGCGTGGGGTTGATATGTGAACTGCCGCCGCCCTGGAAATGCGGCTCCTTGGCGGCGCGCCCGATCACCGCGATGTGCTCCGGCTCCACGAGCGGCAGGATGCCGTTGTTCTTAAGCAACACCATCCCTTCTGCAGCGATTTTCTGTGCCAGGGCGTGATGCGTGTCTGCATCGAAGGTTCCGGTCTTGGGGGTCTGGCGGGCCATGAAAACAATCCGCAAAATGCGCCGTACGGATTCGTTGAGCTGGGCCTCCGCCAGTGTGCCTGAACGGACGGCCTCAACCACTGCTTTGACGCGGTTCTCCTGTGGGCCGGGCATTTCCCAATCCAGCCCTCCCTTCAGCGCTGCCACGCGATCGCGCACCGCGCCCCAATCCGAGACAACCAGGCCCTCGAACCCCCATTCTTTCTTGAGGATCTCGGTCAACAGGCGGGTATTCTCCGAAGCGAAAGTGCCATTGACCTTATTGTAAGAGCACATCACTGTCCAGGGCTTCGCCTGCTTAACCGCCTTTTCAAAGGCGGTCAGGTAAATCTCACGCAGCGTACGCTCGTTCACCTCAACATTGATACTGAAACGCTGGAATTCCTGGTTATTTGCTGCGTAATGCTTGAGGGAAGCGCCCACTCCCTTACTTTGAATTCCATTGATAATGGCAGCAGCCATCTCGCCAGACAGGAAAGGATCCTCGGAGAAATATTCGAAGTTACGCCCGTTCAGGGGAGAGCGCTTCATATTCACCCCGGGACCGAGCAGGACATCCACATTGAGGGCTATGCACTCTTCCGCGAGGACTTCACCCATGGCGCAGGTCAGGTCGACATCCCAGGTGGCGGCCACGCAGGAATAGGTTGGGAAAGCAGTCGCCGGTAAACTCTTGGCGCCCATTTCGTGAACATCCGGTTGTCGGCGGACGCCATGCGGCCCGTCTGCCACAACCATCTCCGGAATGCCCAGTCGTTCTACGGGCGTTGATGTCCAGGCGGATGCCCCTGTACATAAAGCAGCCTTTTGTTCTAAAGTCATCTGGCTGACTAATTCATCAATGTTGACCATATATGCCTCTTCATTTTCGCGGCGCTCTTCCATCCCTCCGGCAGCCGTACTTTTGCGTCAATTGCTGTGCAATCGTATGTGGGGACTATGAGCGCTTCTTCAACTGGGCCCTCTTCAACTCACTGGCCCGTTTTATTAAAGTCAGAATCAAATAGAAAGCCTTACACTGTTGAAAGATCCCATTCCTCGTAGATCTTAGGAACATCGTTGATCAAGCGCCGGGTGTATGCCGCTTTCGGATGCAGGATCACATCGTCAGCCGATCCGCTTTCGACGAATTTTCCATGCTCCATAATGAAGACACTGTCGGAAATATAGTACGCCAGGCCAATATCATGCGTGATGAAAATAAGCGTCATCCCGGTTTCATTCCGCAGTTTCATTAGATAATCCAGTATGGTCGCGCGTGAACAGGCATCAATCATCGAGGTTGGCTCATCCGCCAACAGCAGCTTCGGCTTCAGCAGGAAGATGCGGGCAATCATCAAGCGCTGCATTTGCCCGCCGGAAAGCTCAAAAGGATACTTGTTGGTCAGTTCCTCGAACTTCAAGTTGACAAAGCTGCATGCCTCCGACATTAAGTCGACTTTTTTAGCATGTGGAAGTTTTCGACCGCCACGCATGTGAATACAATCCAATAAAACCGTGTCGATCTTATTGAAGATATTGTATG
>JAKALH010000060.1 GCA_021813225.1 Chloroflexota bacterium | reverse complement strand
CGTCGCGGCCGTCCACGAGGGGTCGATCACCGATCTGTCGCGCTTCCCGGATGCCCATTTCACGGCCGTCCTCTGCCTGGGCGGTGTACTCTCCCACCTGACCGACGCCGGCGCCCGGCAGCAGGCTGTCGTCGAGCTGCGCCGCGTGGCCCGACCGGCAGCACCAATCTTTATCTCGGTGATGAACCGCTTCGGGGCCTACCGGTCGGCACTGCTATCCGCAGTTCTTCCCGCATCTGCCGCTGACCGGCACCACCGCGGTCGGCGCCCACGCCGCCCCGGCTTACTTCTTTCTGCCTGACGAGTTCGTGGCCTCCCTCACCGCCGCCGGCCTGTCGGTCACCCGGCTCTACGGGTGCAGTGGATTAGGTGCGCACTTGCAGGAGGATCATCTGGTCGCGCTGATGGATGACCCGGAGCGGTGGCCGGCGTGGCGCGAGCAGTTGCTGGCCACCGCGGATCACCCCACGATCGTGGGCGCGTCGAACCACCTGCTGGCCGTCGCGCATCGCGAGGCAGACCGCGCAGGCCTCTAAATGCTGCCGGCCAGCGACATCGCCACCAGCCCGCCGACCATCTTGGGGTAGAAGTCGGTCGATTTCTGCGGCATCTTCTCGCCGGCGCGCGTGCAGGCATTGACCTGTTCCATGCGTGTGGGATTGAGCACAAACAGATAGCTGGCCGCGCCCTGACTCACCGCGGCGCAGGCTGCGTCCAGATCGCGCAGGTAGCGGATGTCGTCGCCGTCGTGTCCATCGCCGTGGCCCATGCCGAGGATGCGTTCGATGACCAGCCGGTGCAGCACAGCCACATCGAGCGCGCGCCATGCCGGGGAGTGCTCACGCGCCAGTTCACCCATGATGTCGAGGGAATGCAGCGCGAGCCGCGCATACTGGCGGCCGTCGTAAAAGCCGAATGTGGGATGCTCCGGCGCGGCCTGTCGCAGCGCCCGCTCCAGTTCGGCGCGGGACGGCAGGATTTGCACATCGAAATAGGGCGCCAGCGCCGCCAGCACGTCCGCGCCGCTGCGCCCGGATGTATCGCGCACCAGCCGGTGCGTAGGCAGAACGACCAGGCCGGGGTCGCTCATGCTGACGAAGGTTGCCAGCGCGTAGTTGAACGCGGAATCCGCCGGCGCGGATGGGTTCTGTGCCCGCATCTCGGCGCGATAGTTCAACGCCGTCTCGTAGCGGTGATGGCCGTCGGCGATGACCAGGCTGCGTTTCGGCGCCATCTCCTGTACGATGGCCTCCTGCAGTTGCGGGTCGTCCAGCACCCGGAAGCGCTGCTGCACCGCCGGTTCGATTACCAGTTCGCGCGCTTCGATCGGCGCCGTGTGCTCGATGAAGGGCTGTAGCAACGCATTGATGCGGTTCTGCGGGTCGGGATACAGAATGAAGATATGTCCCCAGGCCGCCCGGGTGGCGCGCGTCAGGTTCAGCCGGTCCGCCTTGGGGCCGCTGAAGGTGTGCTCGTGCGGCAGGATGACCCCTTCCACGAATTCCGTAAGCTGCAGCGCCGCTGTAAAGGCGCGCCGCGTGTGGGACTGACCGTCCGGCATGGCGAAGATCTGTTCCAGCACATACAGCGCCGGCCTGCTTTCGCGCTGCAATACGCCGGCTGCCAGCCAGGCGGCGGCGTAATCGCGCGCGCGGGTGTAGACGTTGTTCTGTGGCGTGTCCGGTTCAGTGATGCCGTAGTCGATGCGGACGAAGTTATCAGGGTGCTGCCGGTAATAGGCATCCTGTTCCGCCCGGCCGATGCGGTCATACGGTTGCGCAATAACCAGGGATAAATCCTCGATATGACTCGCGGCATAGCGGATGCCGCGAAAAGGGTGGATGGTCGCCATGATGCGACATTGTACAGGAGCGGAGAACGACTTTGAGATCAGGGCTTGAGAGTAGAGATTGGAGATCCGAGATTCGCGGTCTCCAATCTCTACGCCCGCATTTCCGATTGTCTACGCCCCGGTGTTCATTCGTCCAGTTGGCCGTGCTGCAGGCCGACCGGCAGCGGGACAGGCCGATAGCCGCTGGCGATGTCGATGTGGCGGCCTTCGCGCGAGGCATCATGGAAGGCGTGCATGACGTCCAGCACGTGGTAGGCCAACTGGCCGCTGGCGCGGTGCGGTCGCCCGGTGCGCAGGCCGTAGGCCATATCGGCCACACCCAGCCCACGGCTGTTCTCGGCATAGATATGCGTCAGCGCCGCTTCGCTCCATTCCTTCTCGCCGGCGCGCCGCAACAGCACCGGCCCGCCGAAGCCGTTCGGGTCCGGCACGCCCAGCGATCCTTCCGTCCCGTAGATTTCGATGTTCGGCATATGGTGCCCCCACACGTCGAAGCTGGTGACCAGCGTGCCGACGGCGCCGTTCTCAAAGTCCATGACGCCGGCCACGTGCGTGGGCACATCCACCTTGATCTTCGCGCCGTTCTTCGGCTGGCTGGTGATGGTGCGCTCCGGGAAGGTGATGCGCGCCGACCCGGTCACCCGCCTGATCGGGCCGATCAGCGACACCAGCGCCGTGAGGTAATACGGTCCCATGTCGAACATCGGGCCGCCGCCGACCTTGTAATAGAACTCCGGGTCGGGGTGCCAGCTCTCGTGGCCGTGGCACAGCATATAGGCCGACACCGCCACCGGCTCGCCGATAGCGCCGTCTTCGATCAGCTTGCGACAGGTCTGCAGGCCGGCGCCCAGAAACGTATCGGGCGCGCAACCCACCCGCAATCCTCTGGATGCGGCCAGTTCAAGCATCCGGCGGCCGTCTGTGCGGGTAATCGCCAGGGGCTTTTCGTTGTATACGCTCTTGCCGGCTTCCAGCGCAGCCAGCGCGACTTCGGCGTGCGCATTGGGGATGGTCAGGTTGATGACAATCTCGATCTCCGGGTCGGCCAGAAGCTCCTGCACCGTGCAGGCGCGCGGGATATTGAACTCCGCGGCGCGCGCCTGCGCCCGCTCCGGTATCAGATCAGCGACGGCGACGATATCCAGTATGTCCAGCCACCGGCTGTTCTTGAGGTAGATGGCGCTGATGTTGCCGCAGCCGACAACACCCACTTTCGCTTGCTTGAGGCTCATCGTTCTCCTTGATGGGTCTGCGGGCCGCTATCGGCGCACGCTGCGCCGTTCGGTCCGCGCTGTATTGTAGTGAGGAACGTCAATCTTTGCGAACGGTGCGGGTCATGCCCGTGTAGCGCCTGATCAGGTCGGGTTTGATAACTTCGACCAGGACGGTTACCGTGTGCGTGCTGCCCTTCACAATGACGTACAGCGGCGGCTCCGGCGCGATGTCCAGCACGCTCATGAACAGGAATATCCCGCGGCCGTTGATGCGCAATTGCCCCAGCGACACTGCGCCGCTGTAACTCAGGCTGGTGCTGACGGCAACCGAAACCCGCTCGTATGGCGTCCAGCCGGTCCCCAGGACGGTCAAGGTCAGGCCATTCAGTGTGGCTGTGACCCGCGGGCTGGGCTGCACGGTTGGCGTCAGTGTCGCCGTCGCGGTAGCGGTCGGCGTGGATGTGTCGGTAGCCGTCGGTGTCGCGGTTGCAGTAGCCGTTGCAGTTGAGGTAGCCGTATGCGTGGGCGTCGGCCTCGGTGTTGCCGTCGAGGTTGGCGTCGCGGTGGCAGTGGGCGTCGGTGTCATCGTTGGCGTCGCCGTCGCGGTGGGCGTCGGTGTGCTTGAGGGCGCCGGCCGCGTCGTCGGGAGCGGGACGCGCGTTGCCGTTGCAGTCGGCGTCGCTGTGGCAGTCCTGGTCGGTGTGGCGCTGGGGGTGGGTGTTTTCGTCGCCGTCGGCTGGGCCGTGGGCAGCGGAACGGGCGTCGGCAATGGTGTCGCGGTGGCGGTCGGCGTCGTCGTAGCCGTCGAGGTTGCGGTGGCGGTAGCGGTAGCGGTCGGCGTCGATGTGCTGGTCGTCGCCGGCAGGCGCTCGATGCTGAAGCGGATGGCGGCGATGCCGGTCAACTCGAAGTAGCTGATGCGCACATCGTGATATCCGGCGCCCAGCGTCAGGTCGGTCGATACGCTGCGCAGACCGCCGGCCTCCCATTCATCGAGGACCAGTACGCCGTCCACCCACACGCGCGCGCCGTCGTCCATGCGCACATGAAAGCGATAGGTGGCAAAGTCAAAATACAGCCGGCGCGTCCAGGTGGCCGAGAAGTTATCCGGGTTGATGCGGCTGTCCGGCGAGCCGAACCCCCAGTAGAAATTCACTGTCGCGTCATTGCGGATCAGGACGGGCGGGCCGCTCAGGTTGGGGTTGTTGTAGTATTCGCCGCGCCAGTCGGTGATGGTGACTGGCGTGGGATAAGGCGTGGCCGTTGCCGTAGCAGGTGCCGTCGTCGCTGTAGCGGGCACGGGTGTCGCCGTCGGCGGCAACGGTGTTGCGGTTGATGTGGCGGTCGGCGCCGGGGTGGCGACAGCGGCGGTCGGCTCCGGCGTATCGGACGAGGCCGGTTCCGGTGTGCCTGCGGACGTGACCGTAAGCATGACGGTGACAATCTGCAGCGGCTGGTCGGTGTGAGCAATCAGCGTCCACTGGCCCGGCGCTACATTCGGCGGCAGCGCGCCGACGAACTTGAAACGGCCCCGATCGTCGGCGATGATGCTGCCCAGCGGCGTGGCCGCACCGCTGCTGGCCCCGGCGGGACGCAGTTCCAGCACGATATTGGCGCCGGCAGACCAGTCGGAGCCGATGACGTTAACCTGGTCGGTGTTGAAGATGGGATCCGGGGCGACGGTCAGAAACGGGGTGCGCGTAACGCCGATGGTCGGCGCCGGCACGGCACTCGTCGGCGTCGGCTCAGGCTGGCGGAACTGGCAGGCTGTCAGCGCCAGCAACGTGATCGCAGCGCCCAGGGCGCTGAGGATACGGCGGTACATAGAATATCCACAGTGTACACTCAACATGGCAAAAGCGTCTCCCCGCGGCGCGGCTCCGCATGCGCCTGCCGCTCTACTGCTGCGATTGCTGCGAATGCAGTGACAATTTGCGATCCAGCCGCTCGATGCGATGGGCGACTTCGGCGCGCGCGTATGGTTCACGGCACAGGCCCAGCGCCGCGCGCGAGCAAGTCAGCGCCTGCGCCAGATCGACCTCGCGCCATTCGTAATGTTTAGCCAGCTCAAGCCAGGCGTCTGCGTCGCCGGTTTCCGCCAGACGCCGCCAATAAGGGGCGGCCTGCGCATAGCGCTCCTGCCGCTTGAGGCAGACGGCCATCTGATGCAGGACGCGCTGCTGCTGAAAAAGGTTCCCCTGGCCCAGCGCAGCCAGCGCGGCTGAGTAGATTTCCTCCGCCTCGCGCCACTGGGCGTGCCTTTCATAGTATTGTCCGGCGGCCAGGTATTCGCCCGGGCTGGCGGGCGCATCGACGGCGTTGCCCAGGCGCGTCACCAGCGCGACCAGGGACAGGATATCGTGCAGGTTGTGGTACATCACGCGCTGCATTCCCGCCGGCTCGCGCGTGTGCAGGTATTCGCGGTACAGTTCCGGAATCAGAAAGCCGGGGATATCCTGCTGGTCGCGCCGCACGGCCAGCAGGTGAAATTCCAGCGAGCCGAGGCTGCACGAACCCAGTTCCGAGCGCCAGGCCCGCCGTGCCGGCAGCAGTAAATCCAGGTGGGCGAGGTCGCTCAATGCGGGGGCGATGCGCGCCAGGGTGTAGCGCGTCTCCAGCAGCGGCACGTCGAAGCCGCGCCCGTTAAAGGTCACCAGCGACTGCCGCCCGCTGAGGTGCGCATCCAGCGCCGCCAGCATGGCCGCTTCCTGCGCCGGTTCGTGCAGGAAGTATTGATCGACGATGAAGCTGTCGATCTCCGGCTCCGCGCTGCCGGCCGGGCCGGCGGCGAAGTACCCCAGGCCGACCAGAAATACCAGCGTGCCGGCGCCGCCGGCCAGGCCGGTGGTCTCTGTATCCAGAAAGACGGCGCGGCGCAGGTCGACCGGCGCGCCGCCGTTGAGGCGCTCCAGCACGCGCTGCGGATGGTCCAACGCCTGCTGCAGCATCCAGCTGCCGTGCCGGTGCTGTGCCGGGTAGACCGTCCGGCGCAGATATGCGACGCCGAAGGCGGTTTGCTGTTCCAGATTCCACAGCGGTGCAGAGACCGGCGGCTGATCATTCGATGCCGCATGTGGAGATTCGCGGCGCGACGGACTGTCGCCGCGTGCGGTGGCGGGTTTCAAATCTGCTGCGCCTTTGTGCACACCCAGGCGCCGCAGCCGGTCGCGAATGTCGCCGTTCATGCAGGACTATTGTAACGAGAAACTGACTGTGCTGGCCGGGCCGGGGAGCGGCCGACATGGGCATCGCGCCTGGTTTAGAATCAGACGCATCAATACAGGATACAGGATAAAAAATGGCAAGTACTACTGACACCACATTCGATGTCGCCGTTTTAGGGGCAGGGCCGGGCGGCTATGTCGCCGCCATCCGCGCCGCACAGTTGGGCTTGAAAACCGCCATCATCGAGCGCGATAACCTGGGCGGCATCTGCCTGAACTGGGGCTGCATTCCCACCAAGAGCCTGTTGCGCAACGCCGAAATCGCCGGCCTGCTGCAGCAGGGTAAGGATTTCGGATTCTCATTCGACAACCTGCAACTCGACTACGGCGTCGCGCACAAGCGCAGCCGCGACGTGTCCGGCCGGCTGGTCAAGGGCGTCGAGTTCCTGATGAAGAAGAACAACATCCAGGTCATCAAAGGCGAAGGCGCGTTGACATCGCCGACGACCATCCGCGTGGAACAGCGCAGCGAGGAGACCACCGTCACGGCCCGAAATATCATCGTGGCGACCGGCGCGCGCCCGCGCAACCTGCCCTTCCTGACGCCGGACGGCGTGCGTGTGTTCACGTACCGGCAACTGCTGGAAGCTAAAACCGCGCCCAGGTCGCTGATCGTCATCGGGGCCGGGCCGATCGGCATGGAGTTTGCCTATGTATTCCACGCCTATGGCGCCCATGTGACGGTTGTCGAGGCGCTGCCGCGCATCACCCCGCTGGAAGACGAGGAAATCAGCACGGAAATGGCGCGCGCGTTCAAGCGCGCCGGCATCGAGACGCTGGCCGACGCCAAGGTCGAAGGCGCCAATGTGACGTCGGAAGGCGTGGAACTGACGGTGAACGGCGCCGTGATGAAGGCGGACTGGGTGCTGGTGTCGATCGGCATCCTGCCCAACAGCGCCGACATCGGCCTGGAAAAAGCCGGCGTGAAGACCGATCCGCGCGGCTTCATCACCACCGACGACGGGATGAAAACCAGCGCCGCCAACATCTACGCCATCGGCGACGTGACCGGCAAACTGGCGCTGGCGCATGTGGCGTCGGCGCAGGGCATCGTGGTGGCCGAGAGCATCGCCGCCGCAGCCGGCAAGTACAGCGGGCGCATCCCCCGGCTGGACTACGACGCCATGCCGCGCTGCGTGTATACGCATCCGCAGATTGCCAGCATGGGCCTCACCGAGGCGCAGGCGAAGGAGCGCGGTCTGAAGGTGAAGGTGAGCAAGTTCCCCTTCCGCGCCGATGGCAAAGCCATTGCGTTGAACTCCTATGAAGGTTTCGTCAAGATCGTGGCGGATGAGAAGTACGGCGAGATTCTGGGCGTGCATATGATCGGCCCGGATGTCACCGAACTGCTCCCCGAATTCGTGCTGGCTAAGTCCGCCGAACTGACGCCGGACCAGATTGCCAGCGCCGTGCACGCCCACCCGACGCTCAGCGAAGCGAATATGGAAGCGGCCCTGGGCGTCGAAGGGCTGCCCATCCAGATTTAGCGCGCAAAGTCATCGACTTGCCCGATACAGGCTGCGTCCGGCGGATGCAGCCTGTTTGTTTCAATGTACAGGGGCAACGCGGACAATCGGCATGATATCCGGTGTAGCTGCAAAATGGCACAACTCATCATGTATGATTAAAATGCGGATACTGTGAGTTATGTGCGCGTGACGATGCGGCTCAGTCATCTCTCACAAAAATGTGTCATCATCGCCCATACCGGGCCGGCTGGCGCCATCGGCAGGCAGTGCGGCGATAGTCAATGAAAAGAACCGACCTTTTTACGCTGCTCGTCCTCTTTGCGATGCTCGGCGCTGCGGTGAGCGCCATCAGCGCAGCGGACTGGTTGCCCGGGCTGGGGGTAGCCGGCTGGGCGATGGCACTGGGCCTGCTGACCGGGACTGCGCTGGCCTTCAGCAACTTCACAGACTGGATGGCGCATGTCACCAGCCTGATCTACGGCCTGTTCGTCATCGTCATCATCGGGGGCAACCATTCCAGCATTCCGCAGAGTATGGAATGGCGCGACCGCTTCTACCTCATTGTCGATAAAGTGGCGGGCTGGGTGCAGCAGGCGGCCAGCAACGGCACCAGCCGCGAAAGCATCGTCTTCGTGCTCATTCTGTGCGGGCTGTTCTGGCTGCTGGGCTACACGGCGGCCTGGTACTCGTTCCGCTACCGGCGCATCTGGCACATCATCCTGCCCACGGGCGTGACGCTGTTTTCCAGTGTCTACTATTACGCCGGCAGCAAGTCGATGACCCCGTACCTGATCATCTACCTGGTGTGCGCGCTGATCCTGCTGGTGGAGTCGCACCTGGCCGACCGCGAGGAAGGCTGGCTGCGCGACCATATTCGATTCGTCAAAGGGCTGCGCACCAGTTTCACCGCGGCGGGCATCGGGATTGCGGCGGTGGCGTTGTTCTTCGCCTGGCGGGTGCCGGAGATTGCCGCCTCGGAGACGGCGCGCGGCGTGATCAACCAGTTGAACAATCCCTACAGCGAGCTGCTGGCGCGCTGGAACCGGCTGTTCTCCACGCTGCAGAACAACAACCAGATACCGGTGGACAACTACACCTCGTCGCTGGTACTGGGCGGACCGCGCAACGTCACGGCTGACCCGGTGATGGATGTGACGGCGCCCCCGCTGCGCTATTACTGGCGCGCCAGCACCTTCGACCATTACGACGGCACGACCTGGACGAGCACCTTTAACCAGACGCGCGACCTGGCCCAGGATGCGTCGCTGAACGCGCCTCAATATGCCGGGCGCACCGATATCACGGCGACCTTCGTCATGTATCGCGGCACCAACAGCATCTTCGCCCCGTCGCTGCCGCAGCGCGCCAACGTGCCGTCGCAGGCCGTGTACGCGACCACCGACGACGGCCGCTTCGAAGTGCTGCAGATGAAGCTGCCGTCGCCGCTGCTGCCGGGCAACCGCTACAGCGCGGACGGTTCGATGAGCCTGGCCAGCGCGCCGCAACTGCGCGAGGCTAACGGCGCTTATCCCGCCTGGGTGCGCAGCAAGTATCTGCAATTGCCCGGCAACGTCCCGCAGCGCGTCAAACAGCTCGCCGTCAACATCGCCGGCCGGCAGGGCAACAATTACGACAAGGCCGCCGCCATCGAGCGCTGGCTGCGCGCCAACATCACCTATGACGACCAGCTTGCCGCTCCGCCGCCCGGTGTCGAAGCCAGCGACTACCTGCTGTTCCGCACCCGGCGCGGCTACTGCAACTATTACGCCACGGCGATGGTGGTGATGCTGCGCTCGATGGGCGTGGCGTCGCGCATCGCCACCGGCTACGCCGAAGGACAGGTGACATCGACGGCTGCGAATATGAGCAGCGCCACGTACAGCGTCAAGGTCAAGGACAGCCATACCTGGGTCGAGGTGTATTTCCCCGCCTACGGTTGGGTGGAGTTTGAGCCGACGGCGTCGCAGCCGGCCCTGCAGCGCAACGACAACGCCCAGGCCGCCGGCACCCCCACGCCGAGTGCGCCGACGCCGACGCCGCCTGCGCCGCAGGCCACCGTCCAGCCCACCGTGCTGCCGAACCAGACGCCGGGCGCGCCGACCGACGGCGGGACGCCGCAGCAGATATTGGATGACCTGTCCAAGGTGCTGGGTTTCCTGCTGAAGCTGCTGCCGTTCGCGCTGGTTATCGGCGCGCTGATCCTGGCAGGCGCGGTCGGCCTGCGTATCGCCGAGGAAGCCGGTTTCGAGCACCTGCCGCCAGTGCAGCGCACCTATGCCATGCTCAGCCGCTGGGCGACCTGGCTGGGCATCGGGCATGAGCACACGCCCTACGAGCAGGCCCGCGAAATCAGCCAGCGCGTGCCGGCCACCACGGGCGAGGCGCAGTCCATCACGCGGCTGTATGTGCAGAACCGCTTCGGCGCCGCCGCGCCGGACGAGCAGCAGGTGCAATCCGCGAATGCGGCGTGGTCGAAGGCGCGCCGCGAGTTTCACCGCACCTGGCTGCTGAGTAAGCTCAATAGGCTGTTCCAGCGCCGGCGCTGAGTCGCCGCCAGGCCCGCGAATGCGGCGCAGCGTATCTGACGAACAGTCGCCTTTGCGGGTCAGCCCGTCGGCGCTGGCGCGCTTCGCGCAGCGCCTGGGCGACCTGGAGACCACCGCTTCCCTGCACGTTACGGACGGCAGCGGTAAGATAGTGGCGCAGAGCGACCACCAGCCGGATGGCAGCCGGTTCCCGACCAACTCCTGGCAGCAGGGCGATGTCATCGAAGACCGGTTTGACATTCCCCTGCCGGCACTTGAAGCCGCCGGCGGTCCGCGCGCACGACGGCATCGTTCTG
>JAKALH010000059.1 GCA_021813225.1 Chloroflexota bacterium | reverse complement strand
CATATACAGATACAGGCCGATGGCGTCTCCGCTGGCCTGCGACATCAGCAGGCCGCCGCTGTCGCCGCGCCGGCCGGTGCAGTCCACGACCAGGCGCTGGCCCAGCAGGTTGCCGTAGTATTTATCGAACTGGAACACGCGCAACACCGTGCCTGCGGCGGCGGTATGCCGCCCATGCAGGGTTACCGCATCATTCGCCGCCACAGCCGGCGGAATCCTCAGCCGCTGCAATCCCGCCGGCCAGTCGCTCGCGTCGATCTTCAGCACGGCGGCATCCAGCGTGCAGGCGTTGATGTCGCCCAGCGTGCCCGCCGCGGGCGATGCATGCGCCGGCGTGGGGTCGAACGCGACGGGTCGCCCACTTTCAGGTCGTCCACCACGTGCCGGCAAGTCAATATCCCGTATTGCCACTGCGCATATTGCGCGGCGGGCTGTTGCCTCAGCCAGCAGGCCGAAGAGCCTTGCTGGGTCGCTGTGCGCATGTTGGGCGGTTCGCCGTGCGGCGCGTAAGCGCCGGTGGTGACGACCAGCGGAAACACCAACCCGGCGGCTTCCAGGGTGTCCAGCCGCTGCGTCTGAATCTCGTCGCCTGCCTCCGCCAGGGCGCATGCACCGAAGACGAAGGATTGATAGACCGGGTAGCGCCGCGGGGCCGTCTCCAGAATCTGCGGCTGCACGTAGATAAACCCTGCCGAAAAGTGCCAGCAGCGCTCCGGCAGCGCGGCCAGCCCGACCAGGTTGATGGCGCTGGCCCACAGATAGGAACGCCGCCTTTGCCGGTCGTTATCGCCGTAGGGACGCGCCGCGGCGCCTCCCTCCATGCGGTCTGCGATATCGAACAGTTCGCGCGGCAACGCTTCGCGGGGCGGGTCGAATTCCGGAATCAGTCTGGAAGCGGCGCCTTCGGGCAATCGCATACGAACCTCCTGCATCGCGCGGGTTTGAGCGGCGGATAACGATTGCGCAGGGGTGTCAGACCCGGCGGAGAAAATGCTACCACAGCGGCCCGCGGTTTCAAGGGCATGAGTTTTATCCGGCCCACAGCGCGGCAAGCGGCACGGCGAACCGGCGCGCGCCGAACGGCAACACAGTTTCGCCGGTATACAGGACGACGCCGCAGGCGAACGACTCGCCGGCCGCTTCCGCCAGCGACTGCAACCCTCTAAAATCCGCAGGGCCGACGGCGGCAGATGCCTTGACCTCTACGCCCACCAGCCTGCCGGAGCGGGCCTGCAGCACGAAGTCCACTTCCCTGCGGTCATGCGTGCGGTAGTACAACACCTGCGGCCGTTCATGGCTCCACGATGCCAGCTTGTGCAGCTCCATGCCGGCGAAGTTCTCCACCAGCGCCCCGGCAAACGTCGGCGACGCCTGCAGCCGTTCCTCGCTCAGCCCGTTCAGGAAGCTCAACACGCCGGTGTCCGTCAACAGCACCTTGGGCGCTTTCACCAGCCGGCTGCCCAGGTTCCCCGACCAGGGCTGGATGAGCTGGATGAGGAAGATTGACTGAAGCAGCGACAGGTAGCGGTGCAGCGTCACATTGGAAATGCCCGACGCCCGCGACAGGTCGGCGATGTTCAAAGCTGCCGTCGCGCGGCTGGCGATCAGGCGCAGCAGCAGCGGAAACTGGTTCAGGCCCTGGATATTGGCCAGATCGCGCACGTCGCGTTGAAGCAGGGTGGTTACGTAGGAATCGAACCAGTCGTCCAGGCGCTCGCGCGAAGCGCCCGCCTGGGCTTTGTTGACGACTTCGGGATAGCCTCCCAGCAGTGCGCGGCGGATGACATCGCTGCGGTCACAGGCGATGCGGCGGGTGGGGAAGTCGGCGTTGAACGACGCTGCAATGAAATCTCCGCTTCCGCCGGCAATCTCGCCCTGCGCCAGCGGCCACAGCGTGATGAGTTGCATCCGCCCGGCGAGCGAATCGGACAGGCGCGGCAAAAGCATGGCATTGGCGGAGCCAGTCAGCAGAAACCGTCCTGGTCTGCGCGCGCGGTCCACCTCTGCTTTGATGCTGGCAAACAGTTCCGGCGCGCGTTGAATTTCATCCAGGATGACATCCCTGTCACGCAGCCCGGCCAGGAAACCGACGGGATCACCCTGCGCCGAGGCCAGAACCGAGAGGCTGTCCATCGTCAGGTATTCGGCGGGGTGGGCTTCGCCCCAGATGGACTGAGCCAGAGTACTTTTGCCGGTTTGCCGCGCCCCCTGCAATACAACCACCGGCGCGTCAGACAGGGCTTGCAGCAGTCTGTGCGAAATACTGCGCGTAAACATATCTAAATTTTACCATCTGATGGTAAAAATTCAGAATACGCGCTGTACGGCGGTGATCTGGTGCGGCAGCGGCTCGACCTGCGAGGTGTGCACCGCCAGGCGCTCGTCGAACAGGTGCGCCAGGTGGATGCGGTAGGCCTCGGAGACCAGCTTGAGCAGGTCGCCGGGCGTGTCGAGTGTCCAGGCGTGCTGCGAGGCGGCCGGTTCCAGTCGCGCTTCATCGCTGCGATACAGCAACTGCGAACCGAGGCCGCCGTCGGCGCGTTCGGCGGTGTTCGCGCGCGCAAGGTATCATACGGCCAATACAGGCAGTGAAAGGGGTGATGCATGGCCGGGATAGCGGTGTACAACGTGCGGGATTACGGCGCCAGCGGGATCAAGGCGGACAACGCCCGGGCGGCGATACAGGCGGCTATCGATGCCTGCGCCGCGGCGGGCGGCGGCATGGTGTATTTCCCGCCCGGCGAATACACGTCGACGACCGTCCACCTGCGCAGCCGCGTGCGCGTCTACATCGAGGCGGGCGCCACCGTATATTCCAGCAAGGATCGCGCCGGTTTCGATAAATACGCGCTGTTCTATGCCGAGGACGCGCAGAACATCACGCTGGAAGGGCGCGGCACCGTGCACGGCCAGGCCGAATACGAGTGGCGCCTGCACGACATCCACGACTGGTACATCTACCCCAATCAGTTGCTGGCCAAAAAGGCGGGTATCCCGCTGATGCGCTCCTTCCCCGCCGCCAACACTTACGGCAATCTGGTTCTGTTCATCCACTGCCAGGACGTGCACATCAGCGGCCTGTCGTTCATCGACTCGCCGACGTGGACGATGCACATCTTCGGCTGCGACCGCGTGGTCATCGACGCCGTGTATGTCAGCACCAGCCTGAAGGCCGGCGTGTGGGCCGACGGCATCGACCCCGACGGCTGCCGCGACGTGCGCATTTCCAACTGCACCATCGAAACCGGCGACGACGCGCTGGTGTTTTACTCCGGCCATTCCTACGGCCCGGCGCGCCCGTGCGAGAACATCACGGTGACCAACTGCCGGCTTTCGTCGGCATCCAGCGCACTGAAGTTCTGCGACGACAACGAGAATGCCATCCGCAACGTCGCCATCGAGAACTGCGTCATCACCGGCTCCAACCGCGGCATCGCCTTCATGGTATTCGACGGCGGCATCCTGGAGAACGTGGTCATCTCGAATGTCACGGTCGAGTGCAGACCGTTCGACTGGTTCTGGTGGGGCGATGGCGACCCTATTCACTTCAACTGCATCCAGCGCGGCGAGATCGACCCGAATGTGGCGAAAACGCAACAACCGCCGGCGGGCGTCATCCGCAATGTGCTGCTGCGCAACGTGATCGCGCGCGGCACCGGCCCCAACCGCATCCACGGCCACATCGACTCGCCGCTGCAGAATATCACGCTGGAGAATATCCGCCTGGAAGTCACAACCGAACCGGACACCTATGCGCAGAAGTGTGTCAACGCCATCACGGTGGACAACGCGCTGAACTTCCGCATGAAGGATGTCGAGGTGGTGTGGGATACGCCGCACTCCGACCGCTGGCGCAGCGCACTGGTCATCGAGAATGTGAAGGGCCTGACGCTGGATGGCGTCTCGGCGCGCCAGTCTCCCAACAGCCCCGATGCGGCGGCCATTGTGTTCAACGGCGTCGACGGCGCGCTGGTGCAGCACTGCCGCGCGCAGGCCGGCACCGCCCACTTCCTGAGCGTGACCGGCATCGGCGCGCACGATATCGTTTTCCGCGCCAACGATACGCGCGAGGCGCGCGTGCCGGTGCAGGTGTCGGGCGAAGTCTCGCATGACGCCGTGCGCGAAGCGTGAGGGGGCCGGACGATGGCAGACCAGCCCCTGAGCGGCGATTTCACCGGCAAAACCGTCATCGTCACCGGTGGCGCTTCCGGCATCGGCAGAGCGACTGCATTGCGATTTGCGGGCGCGGGCGCGCGCGTGGTCGTGGCGGATATCAACCCCGCAGGCGGTGCGGAAACGGCGCGCCGGATCTGCGCCGCGCATGGCGACGGCGCGGCGCTGTTCGTGCAGGCCGACGTGTCGCAGGCGGCGCAGGTGCAGGCGCTGGTCGCCGCGGCGGTCGGCGCGTACGGCCGGCTGGACTGCGCGTTCAATAACGCCGGCGTCTCGACGCGCGCCGCATTGCACGAGTTGAGCGAGGAAGCGTGGGAGCGCGTCATCTCCGTTGACCTGAAAGGCGTGTGGCTGTGCATGAAATACGAGATCGCGCAGATGCTGCGGCAGGGCGGCGGCGCCATCGTCAACACTTCGTCGGTGCTGGGGCTGGCCGGCAGCGACTGGCAGAACTCCCCGTATATTGCGGCCAAACACGGCGTGGTCGGGTTGACGCGCGCGGCCGCGCTGGAATACGGCCGGCAGGGCATCCGCGTCAACGCCGTATGCCCCGGCACGATCGACACCCCTCTGCTGGCGCCTGGCAACGCCGAGCGTTTTGCAAAGCTCCACCCGATCGGGCGCATCGGACAGCCCGATGAAGTCGCGCAGGCGGTGCTGTGGCTGTGCTCCGGCACCGCCTCGTTTGTCACAGGGCACGCCATGGCAGTCGATGGCGGCTGGCTGGCGCAATGAGCAGCACCTGTTCAGATTCGGTTCAGAAAATCTGTGGAATCGATGTGCGGGATGGCAGGCGGGTCAACGCGGCGACCAGAAGACTTCGAATGGGATGCGCTGGCCCGCGCTGTAGACAAGCGGTAGAACGGCTTCGCCGGCCGTATTGAGTGGAGCCGCCAGCGCCGCGCCGCCCACGTGGGCGCCCAGCAGGAGCGCCTGCGGCGGCACGCGCACGCGCAGTTTCAGGCTGCCGGCCGCTGCGGCACGGTATTCGCCCGCAATACGACCCGGCGCGACGTCGAGCCGCAGCAGTTGCGTGTCGAGTGTGAAACGCTCCGGCGGCGCCGCAGGGGCAATCGACAGGCCGTCGCCTTCCGGCGCCGGTTCGACGCCGCACACGCGCAGCAATCCCAGCAACGCCATGGCGTCCGGGTTCGAGTTCATGACCGGGAAATCCGTCATCGGCGTCGCGACGTTCGCCCAGGTCTGGCCGGCGCTGGCATGGTCCATGCCGTAGACGCCGTCTGACCCGGACCACACGCCGTGCCAGATGGCTGGGAAGGCCCGGCTGCGGGCGGCAAAGGTGTTCCGCCGCAGCGAGCGCCACGCCAGGTCGGGGCGGCTGCGCGTATAGGCCCACGTCAGCAATTGGGATATGGCCGGCCACACCATGCCGCGCTCGTTCAACGGCGCGCCAACCGGCGATGGGTCGTCCAGCAGCCGGCAGATCATATCGATTAACGGTTGCTCCACGCCCTGCCGCCCCATGCGGGCAGCCACGCCGCTGATCAGCGCCCACGGCTGCGCCTCAAGGTTGATCCAGTCGTCGGCAATCACGACCGGGTAATTGGCCAGGTCGCGCAGCACGGCGCGGGCGAACCAGCGCCCGTTCCACTGCAGCATGACGGCCTTCTCCAGCCCGGCGCTGAACACGCGCACGCGCGCCGCCATCTGAGGGTCGTGCCGTTCCAGCCAGGCCGCGACGCGCGGCAGCACGTACAGCGCCATCTGGCTGTTGGGAACGGACTCGCCGTGTGCGCGCGTGTTTTCCAGATTGACGCGCAACGAAGCGTTCTGCAGCACATTCTCGATGACGATGGAATCCGACCAGTCGCCGTCGCCGATGCGCAACAGCCCGTTCTCGTCCGTGCCGACGCCGTCGAGCAGGTGCTTGAGCGACAGCCGCACGTGGTCGAGCACGCTCGTGCCGCGCGGAGCCGCAGGCAGCGCGCCGCGCGGGTAATAGGGCACATTGGCGTTCAGGAAACCGGCGTCGCCGCTGGCGGCCACGTACTCGTTCAGCGCCAGCAGCAGGAACAGATCGAGGTCGGACGGCGCCGCGTGCACGCCCAGCGCGCTGCTGTGAGCGCCGTAGCCGGCAAAGGCGTACGGCAATGCGCCGCTGTCGGCGCGCATCAGCGACAGCAGCAGCAGCAACATCTCCCGCGCCAGTTCCGGGCGCACGTAGACGAGCGGCAACACCGCCAGCGCATGGTCGCGCGGCGCGCCGTCGGCGCCATGCAGATAGAGATACGCCGACCCCTGCGGCACAGTATGAACGCCGTAATAGTCGTTGCGCACAGTGGCAGCCAGCAGATTGTGGGCATGCCAGGCCGTCTCGCGTTGCAATGTCCGGTCGCCATCCGCCAGAAAGTAAACCAGGCGCTCCTTCCAGCATTGCACCGTCCGCCCCAGGATATCGCCGGCGCGGTATTTATCGATGAACTTCAGCGGGTCATCCGGGCGCACGGCGCCGTAGGCGAAGCGCAGGTCGATGCCTGCGCCGGGTTCCAGGTGGATATCGTGGCGCATGACCAGGCAATACGGCATGGCCGCATTGCCGGTGACTGCAGCCGTATGGGGCGCTGGGGCAGCATCGCCGCGGGCGCGAACTGCATCGGGTTGAGCGGCGCCGCCTCCGCCGAAGAAAGCTGACTTATCAGTGTAACAGGCAGCGATGCGGTTTTCGCTCAAGTTGATCAGAAATACATCGCAAGGCAGGCGGTCGACGTCGCTGACGGCAGTAATCCCGCCCTGCGGCGCGCCGTTGCGCAGTTGCTGACGGAAGCGCAACACACGCCACTGTTCATCCAGGCCGACGCTTGCCGCGTAGTCGTCGTTCAACGCGCGGCGCGCTTCATCGCCGCCGGCGGCGAACGAGCCGGTGCGCAGCCATTGCAGTTGCAGGCGCTGGATGTTGACATCCCAGTATTCGTAGTAGCGCAGGTCGACGGCCGTTTTGCCGAGATTGTCGATGCGCACGTCGTTCAGCAGCAGCGGGTCGTCGCCGGGCGGCGCGCAGGTCTGGCGCGCCACGCGGATGTTACGATAGACGGCGGTCGTCTCGCAGCGGCCGATGCCGAAGACGCGCGTCACTTCGCCGGCAGCCGGGCGATAGCGGTACGCGCTGGCCCACACTTCCTGCCCGTCGTCCAGGTAGGCATAGCCGCCGGCATAGGCATGCGGGATGATGACGGCGAGCCGCTCGGCGGCTTGCGGCTTTTCAACCGGCAGTGTGGTTGCACCGCGCGGGACGACGGCTTCGTGCTGCCGGCGCTGAATGCCCGCGCTGCGCAGCCGGAACCACCATGCGCGCCGGCGGCGCCACAGACCGGCCGCCGCATACAGCAGGCGGGCCGCCAGTTCGGATAGCCACAATCCGGGCGGTGAAGTGCCCGTGTCAGGCTGCGCTTCGCGGTCGCGGGCTTCAAAGCGGTTCAACCACACGCCGCCGCGGTCGCCGAGGTATACCTGCACTGTGCCATCGTTGCTGACCAGCGCTGTGATGCGGTCGTTGCCGATCTGGTGCCAGTGGTCGCGCCGGTTCAGGTGCTCGGAGTTCGGATACCGCGCGCGGTCATCGCGCCACTGGTCAAGAGTGTATTCGTAAGCTGGCAGACCATGCGCATCCAGCGTCCAGCGACCGAAAATGCCGCTGCCTTCGGCAGCAGGCACAAAAGTACGCGCGTCGGCAGGGGCCGTGCGGCCGGAGCCGGGCAGGATTCGCAATAGACCGCGCGGTAGCGTGAAGGCCACGATTACAGAGGATTCTATCTGTAAATGTATGATTAACGCAACGCAATGAAGCGCATCTCACAGTATGGGAGTTTGAATCATGCACGCAATCCAGGTTCATGAATTTGGCGACGCCAGCAAGTTGAGCTTCGACGATGTGGCGGTGCCCGAACCGCAGGCCGGGCAGGTGCGCGTCAGGGTCGCTGCCACCGGCTTGAATTTCGTTGAGGTCTACCATCGCAAGGGCCAGTATCCCAACCTCCTGCCGATGACGCTGGGGGCGGAATTTGCCGGCGTGGTGGACGCCGTGGGCGAAGGCGTGACCGATTTCCACCCCGGCGACCGCGTGGGCACCGCCAACGGCATCGGCGGATACGCGGAGTACGCCATCGCACCGGCAGCCAAACTGTTGCACGTGCCGGCTGCCATTTCGCTGGAACAGGCCGCCGCCGTCCTGCTGCAGGGGATGACGGCCCACTATCTGGCGCTGTCGACATTCCCGCTGAAAGCCGGCGACACGGCGCTGATGCACGCCGCCGCCGGCGGCGTCGGCCACCTGCTGGTGCAGATCGGGCGCAGGCGCGGGGCGCGTATACTGGCGACCGTCTCCACCGACGAGAAGGCGCAACTGGCGCGCATGGCCGGGGCCGAAGAGGTGATCCTGTACACGACGGACAACTTCGAGACCGCAGTGAAACGGCTGACCGGCGGCAAAGGGGCGGATGTGGTCTACGACTCAGTCGGCCAGACCACCTTCGCCATGAGCCTGAACTGCCTGAAGCCGCGCGGCATGCTGGTGCTGTACGGGCAGGCCAGCGGGCCGGTCGAGCCGGTCAATCCGCAGGTGCTCAGTCAGAAAGGCTCACTGTTCCTGACGCGCCCGACTCTGGCTCACTACGTGCTCACCCGCGAGGAACTGGAGTGGCGCGCGAACGACCTGTTTAACTGGATGTCCGCCGGAGAGCTTATCGTGCGCATCGACCGCAGGTTCCCGCTGGCGCAGGCCGCTGATGCACAGACCTATATGGAAACGCGCGGCACGCGAGGCAAGGTCCTGCTGATCCCGTAAGGTTGCCGTTCAGTGCACCGACCCCGCCACAAAAGCCGGCTCCAGGCAAGGCAGGCCGGTTTCTGTGCGCGGGGGCAGGGACAGCAAGGTGCACACTTCATCGGCAGCGATGGCCACTGTGCTGCCATTGACCGCTGCCGACAACAGTCGATTCTGAAAGCCGGCTTCCCGGTGCAGCATACTGCTGATCTGGCGAATGATATCCAACATCGTCTTTAAGTGTTCTACGCCGGGCCGGTGTCTGAGACTCTGCGTGAGAATGTTCGCACGCTGATACTGTAATCTGTGCCATTGACTATCGCCAATTCGCCAAAAGGCGTATTAGCGCGCTACAGCAGCAGTATTGACAGCATCCGCACAACCTTTACCTGAAAGTCGCTTAGATGACTGTGCGTCTTCTAAGCAATCTGTTATAATCTTCTTTATCGAACGCGGGGTAATTGGGTTGCGGGCGGTTTCAAACAGGCAACTCAGCGGGGTAGCGGTGCAGGTGCGGTTTCAAGTTGCCGGTGTACCGCCGGCCCGGGGGACTTTTCGGATTTTCGGATTAAGGGGGAGGATAGGCGATGAGGATGAATTTCATCAACCAGATCATGAATTCCAGGGCGCCGCAGGCGGCGCGGCTGTTCCGCGACCTGCGTCCCGGCCTGCGCGAATACCTGTTGCGCGCCCACCTGCCCGTGCGCAGCCGGCGCGGCATCGGCGCGGAGATCGACGCGCGCCTGGTGGAGGCCGACCGCATCACCGAAATGCTGGGCCAGCGCCATATGCGCGCGTACCATGCGGAGAAACAGGGGCGCGAACAGGAAGCGATCCGCCTTTACGAACAGAACGTCGCCGACGGCGACCTCAGCACGCTGTCCTACACCCGCCTGCGCCTGCTCTATGCACGGCAGAAGCGTTATCGGGACGCGCGGCGCGTCTGCGAGGCTTATCTGCAAACGCTGGATGAACTGGCCGAGCGCGATCCCAATCTGCCGCAGTGGGCGGTGATCAACCGCAACCGCTTCGCGCAGCATATCGCCGAACTCGGCCAGAACTGACCCCCCACCTGTGAACCGCGACGGCCGCTGCGTATAGTCCGCGCGGCCGCCGTGGTTCAATTCCCCTCTTCATCATGCTCCCGCTATCGCTCCGCGGTGAGTGTACTATTAGCGGCAATGAGCGAGTCGCTGATTCAACAGCCTGTCACACCAAACCGCGCCGAAGCGATGTTGCGGGCTGTACAGTCCGTTGGCAGGACGCTTGAACTCGACGCGGTCCTGAGCCGCTCCGCCGAGATGCTGTCCGCTGCCGTCGGTGTGCCGCACTGCGCCATTTACCTGCTGGACCCCGAACAGGGTGTGCTGCTGCACCGGGCTGAAGTCGCCGCACCCGATTTCAATGCAGGCGCCGGCGAGTGCCCGCAACGCCTGAGCGCCGATCAGGTGCGCTGCATCCGCGAGGCCCTGGCGCGCAAAGAGCCTGTGCCCTGCACGCCTCCGGAGGCAGCGGTAGAAGCCGCGCCGTGCGGCGCAGGCCCCGCTTACATGCTGGCCATACCGATTACGCTGGGCGAGGATGTGCTGGGGGTCGCACTGGCATACGACCGTGGAAGCGCACGCGATTTCGATGCGGGCGCGCGCGCGCTGGCGGCGCAGGTGGCGGCGGCAGTCGCAGATCGG
>JAKALH010000058.1:10297-10688 GCA_021813225.1 Chloroflexota bacterium | reverse complement strand
CCGGTATCGCGGTCGGTATGGCGACCAGCATTCCGCCGCACAACCTGTCCGAGGTGTGCGACGCGGCAGCCTACCTGATCGACAACTGGAAGCGCCTTGAGGATGTCGACGTCGACGAGTTGATGAAGTTCGTCAAAGGCCCGGACTTCCCGACCGGCGGGATCGCCTTCCGCTACAACGACAAGGTGGAGGGCGCCGACGCCATCAAGGCCATGTACGCCACCGGTCATGCCAGGATCACTGTGCAGGCCAAGGCGCACATCGAAGAAGGCCAGCGCGGCAAGACGCACATCATCGTCACCGAGTTGCCCTATGAAGTCAACAAATCCGCGCTGATCGAGCGCATCGCCGATCTGGCGCGCGACGAGAAAATCGCCGGCATCACCGATAT
>JAKALH010000058.1:0-10287 GCA_021813225.1 Chloroflexota bacterium | reverse complement strand
AAAGCGACCGCCGCGGCATGCGCATCGTCATCGACATCGGCAAGAATGAAGACCCGCGCGCCGTGCTGGCGGCGCTGTACAAATACACGTCGATGAAAGGAACTTTCGGCGCCACCATGCTCGCGCTGGTGGACGGCGAACCGCGCATCCTGTCGCTGAAGAAGCTGCTGCAGGTGTTCGTCGAACACCGCCGCGAGATCGTGCGCCGCCGCAGCGAGTACGACCTGGCGCGCGCCAGAGAACGCGCGCACATCCTGGACGGGCTGGTCAAGGCGCTGGACATCATCGACCAGATCATCCGTCTGATCCGCCGCTCGCGCGATACGGACGCTGCCCGGCTGGCGCTGGTGAAGCAATTGAAGTTCACGGAGGCGCAGGCAACGGCCATCCTGGAAATGCCGCTGCGCCGCCTGGCCGCGCTGGAACGGAAGAAGCTGGAGGACGAACTGGCTGAGAAACGCAAGCTGATCAAGTACCTGGCCGACCTGCTGGCGCATCCGGCCAAAATGCTGGGCGTCATCCGCGATGAGTTGACATCGCTGAAGGAGCGCTTCGGCGACTCGCGCCGCACCACCATCATCGGCGACGCCAGGCACAAGGTCATGAGCACCGATGAGGTGTTGACCACGCATGAACTGGTGCCGACGGAGACCGCCTGGGTGGTAGTGGGGCAGAATGGCCGCATCGGGCGCATGGCTGACGCGCCGAAAATCACCGCGCAGGTGGGAATCGTACCGGCGGCCATCGTCAAGACCACAACCGCCGACCTGGTGTACGTCGTGGGCGCATCCGGCAAAGCCATCGTACTCTCCGTTGCCAACCTGCCGCAGGAAGATGTCACTGCCGGCGGCGGCGTTGCGCTGAGCACGCTCAGCTTCCCGCAGGAAGACGATGTGGCCGGTGCGTTTGCGTTGCCGCGCAGCGGGGCCGCCGGCTTTGTGGCCGTGGCAACCAGCGCCGGCATGGTCAAGCGCAGCGAGGTCAACCTGCTTCCCGGCGCCACCGGGCAGGTGTTCACCATCATCGGCGTGGGCGAGGGCGATCAGGCGGTGAGCGTGTGCCGGACGCGCGGAGACGAAGACCTGATGCTGTTCACGCAGCAGGGTATGGCGATCCGGTTCAAGCAGGACGACGTGCGCGCCATGGGTTTGCCCGCGACCGGCGTGGTCGGCATCCGTCTGCTGGAAGGCGATATCGTCCTGTCAATGGGCGTCGCCGACGAAACGAACGATAAGCTGGAAGTGGTGCTGGGCACCACCGACGGGCGCGCCAAACGCCTGGCATATAAGGAGTATCCCGTGCAGGGGCGCGGCGGCAAAGGCGTGGTGACTGCGAAACTCGCCCGCGATACCACCGTGGCTGACGCCGTCATGGCGACCGAAGAAGATGCCGTCATCTACGTCACCGTGAAGGGCGGGGCGAAGTCGCTCAAGGCGCGCAACCTCAAGCGGCGCGGCCGCCCGGCTGGCGGCGATGAAGCCATCGCCATCGGCGGCAATGACCGGCTGGCGCGCATGATGGTCGTCCTGGCCTGAGCCGCATAATACGTGAACAGCACCCGGCTCCCGCCAACCGGGATTCGTAATACGGTATGCCGGAACAGGGGCGATGGAACATCCATGAGCGCCGTTGATACTCGCATGCCCGCCGCAACCGCACCGGCGCCGAACTGGCGATTCGTCGATGTTGCGCTGATTGGCGGCGTCAGCCTGGTTGTCCTGCTGGGCGGCGTCTACGGTCTGCGCCAGTTGAGACTTGATACCATCGCTCTTGCGCTGGCGGCGACGCTGCTGGAAGGAATCGTACTGACCAGCACGGTGTATTTCCTGGGCATACGCCGGCGCGGCTTCGGCTGGACGGCGGTTGGACTGCGCCCGGCATCCGGCAGTTCCATCGCGCTGGCGACTGGCTTCGGGGTGCTGGCGCTGTTTCTCACCGGCCTCATCGCCTTACTGGTACAGCAACTGCTGCACGAAAGCCCGCAGAATCCGCAATTGCCGTTCCTGGTTCCGCAGGGATTTTCGTGGCCGGCCTTTATCGGCATGTTCGTGCTGGCCGGGCTGGTTGCGCCGTTTGCCGAAGAGCTGTACTTCCGCGGCGTGCTGTACCGCTGGCTGCGCAATCGCTGGGGCGTCTGGATTGGGGCATTCGGCAGCGCCATCGTCTTTGGCCTGGCACATGGCGACATCGCCATTGGGGCCGGCGCGGCATTTATGGGGCTGCTGCAGGCGGTTTCGTTCGAACGCAGCCGCTCGCTGTGGACGACATTTCTCATCCATGCCGTCAATAACGGCGTCAAGGTTGTCCTGTTGTACGCGCTGCTGGCGATGGGCGTGAAACTGCGTTGAGCCGGCCCGTATAATCGCAACCGATACCTGCACACCGCATCATGCGAAGAATATCGGACGAGTTCGAATTGCCGGATTTCGACGACGACGATGACAGCTATGGCTATCATCTGCGCCGGCAGCGTCGCCGCATCGGAAAGTGGATTGGTCTGCTGGCGCTGTGTGCCGTGATGGTTGCCGGCGTCTACAGCGTGGCGCGCGTCACGACCGAGCAGTCCAACGACAACTTCTGCCTGGGCTGCCACACTGCACCGGAACGCGCCTACGTCGACCGTGCAGATGCGGCCATGGGCGGGGCGCTGGCGGTAGACCTGGCCAGTTATCACTACCAGTATCAGCGCGGCCAGGGCGCAGCGATGCGCTGTATCGACTGTCACCAGGGCAACGGCAGCCTGGGAGCCCGCGCCGCGATGCTGTCGCTGAGCGTTCGCAATGCGATCACCTGGCTTGCCGGGCAGAATAATTCGGCGCTGGAGAAAACCTATGTGACCGAGCCGCGGCTTTCCAACGACGGTTGTCTGGCCTGCCATCAGAAAAAACTGCTGGTGGCGGGCATGGCGAACCACTATCACAATATGCTGCCGGCCGTGTATGAGATGTGGCGCAACGGCGCCAGCGTGATTCCCCCGCCGGGGAGCGTTGACCAGCAGGCTGTCATCGCAGCCGGCCTGGTCCGGTACGACACCAGCCTGCTCTGCTCCAGTTGCCACGAGGCGCACCGCACCAGCGAGATGGATAAATACCTCGATACGAAGATTGTGGTGCCGGCGCGCTGCGTGCAGTGCCATCGCGAGGTCGGGAAGGGACCGTTGAGCGTATCATTCCCCGCACAGTGAACCGGACGCCCGGCCCAGTTCGCCGTTCGCGCGGCAGGCCCTTCGCGTAGCGCATCGGCAGGAAAATCAGTTACACTGCGGACAATCACCATGAGCATCGGTAAACAAATACGCCTGAATCGTATCTTCGCGCATCCATCCGGGCGGCTGTGCTCCGTCGCCGTCGACCATTTCATCGCCTATGGTCAGAGATTGCCCCCCGGTCTGCGCCATATCGCCGATACGTTGAAAGCTCTGGCATCGGCGCGCCCGGATGCTGTGACGATGCACAAGGGCATCGCCATGAGCGCCTGGGCGCCGTATGCCGGGCACATCCCCTTCATCCTGCAGAGCAGCGCCATCCGCATCGACGACACCGCCATGGAGCAGATTGCCACCCCCGAAGACGCTGTGCGGCTGGGCGCCGATGCCTTCGCGGTCGCTGCTTTCGTGCGCGGCCCGACCGAGGCCGCCTACCTGCGCACCGTCGCCGATTCCGTGCGCGCGGCGGCGCAGTTCGACCTGCCGGTCATCTGCCACATCTACCCGCGCGACTATGCCGACGGCGCGCAGGTTTCCTACACGCCGGAGAATATCGCCTGGGCGGCGCGCTGCGCCGTCGAGGCCGGCGCCGACGTGGTTAAGACTCCCTATTGCGGCGACGTAGCGGCATTTGCGCAGATTGTCGCCGATTGCCCCGTGCCGCTGGTGGCGGCGGGCGGCCCGCAGTCGCAGACGCTGGAACTGGCGCTGGGTATGATGGCCGATGTGGTGCGCAGCGGCGCGCGCGGCGCCACCATCGGGCGCAACATCTGGGGCGTGCCGCAGGTTGCCGCCGCAGTGATCGCCTTCAAGGCGGTGATTCACGACGATGTGTCGCCGCGCGCTGCACTGCAGCAGGCCGGCCTGTGAGTCCACATTGTTGATGCCGCTGTGAGGTTTTGCGCATGGCTGTGTTGTGGGACGTGCTTGGATTTGGCGCCGTAACGGTCGACGACCTGATCTACGTCGATCAGTATCCGCTGCCCGATATGAAAGTGGCAGTCGTCGACAAGCAGCGCCAGGGCGGCGGGCTGGTCGGGACGGCGCTGGTCGCGGCGGCGCGCCTGGGGGCGCGGGCAGCCTATGCCGGCATCCTCGGCGACGATGAATTGTCTATCTTTACACTGAGCGAGTTCGCCCGCGAGGGCGTCGACTGTTCGCCCGTCCTTCGCCGTGCCGCCGCGCGCCCGATCCACTCCATGATCATCGTCGAGAGCGTCAGCGGCCAGCGCAGCATCATGGCTTCCTTCATGGGGGTGCAGTGGCGCGGGGCGCAGGATATTGACGCCGGGCTGATTGCCGGTTGCCGGGTGCTGTTTATCGACCACCATGCTGTGGCGGGAAGCCTGCGCGCCGTCGCGCTGGCCCGCGCACACGCCATCCCCACCGTCGCCGACATCGAGCGCGAGACGGAGCCGGGCGCTGCCGAGTTAGCCCCGCTGGTCGATCACCTGATCGTGAGCGTCAACTACGCGCAGCGCAAGACCGGCGAAGGCGAACCAGAACGTATGGTGCAGGCGCTGCTCCGATTGTCGAAGGTTGACGCCTGCGTGGTCGTCACGGCGGGGGAGCGCGGTTGCTGGTATGGCGGCGGCGCGGCTGGTGACGGCGTGCGCCACCAACCGGCCTATCCTGTGCCGGTTGTCGATACGACCGGCTGCGGAGACGTGTTTCACGGCGTGTATGCGGCGTGTGTCGCACGCGGCGAGCCGATTGACGCCGCCGTGCGGATGGCGTCCGCCGCGGCCGCCATCAAGGCGACGCAACAGGGCGGGCGGGCTGGAATCCCTACGCGCGCCGCAGTGGATAATCTCCTGAGCCGGTACGCCTGAGGTTCAGACCACAGGAGATGGAACGGGAGATGGAGCATGTCAGATCGTGAGCTGGTGGCATCGTTGGTAGAAGGTCTTTCGCACATCCCGCTGCTGGATATCCATACCCACCTCGACGCGTCGCATCTGGCGGCGCGCGGGCTGCACGATGTCCTGCTGTACCACATGGTCATCTCGGACCTCGTCAGCGCCGGGTGCCCCAGCCGCGCCCGCCTGTCCGAAAACCCGAACGGTGCCGAGGCCGAGATGCGGCTGGTGGAGGCTATTCCGTATCTGCCGCACATCCGCAACACCAGCATCTATTGGGGCGTGCGCATCATCCTGCGCGACCTGTACGGCTGGATGCAGCCCGTCACGCTGGACAACTGGCGCGACCTCGACGCCATCATTCGCGAGCGCGCCGCCGACGCGGAGTGGCCGCGCCGCATCCTGAAACTGGCCGGCGTGCAACGCGCCGGCACCGAACTGTGGCGCCGGCACGGCGGCCGCTATGATGATGTCCTGCATTACGCGCTGGAGTGGGCTTTCTTTACGCGCGCCCAGTGGGACGTCAACGATATCCCGCTTTACGAACTGGAACGCGCCTGGAACCAGGCCGGACCCGGCGCGCCGCTGCCCGTCACGATGGGGGCCGGGCGTCCCGCGCTGGCGCGCACCGTTCGGAGCGTCGACGATGTGCGCGCCGCCGTCGCCCACTATGCGGCGAATATCCCGTACGGCCAGGTGCTCAGCACCGCGCAGCATATCTCCACCGATATCAACTTCCGCGAGGTGGATGACGCGCACATGGCTGCGGCGCTGGCGAAGCGCGACCATGCGACGCCTGCCGAACGCGACGTCTATGCCAGCTATATCCTCGAAGCCTTCCTGACCGAACTGGAGCAACACGCGGACGAGATCGTGTACCAGTTCTCGTTCGGCGCCGAGCCGCTGCCGGACGAAACCGGCAGCAAGCTGCGCCAGGAGACCATCTTCGAAGTCGCCGCCATTATCGCCCGCCATCCGCGCCTGCGTTTCCAGGTATTCCTGTCCAGCGAACATGCCAGCCAGTCATTGTGCACGCTGGCGCGCGAGTTGCCTAATCTATCGCTGGCGGGGTACTGGTGGCACAACTTCTTCCCCGGCGCTATGCGCAAGGTCATCAGCGACCGCCTGGATATGGTGGCGGCAAACAAGCAGATCGGTTTCTTCAGCGATGCCTATTGCGCGGACTGGACGTATGCCAAGGCGCTGATCGTGCGCCGCCAACTGGCCGAGGCGCTGGCCGGGAAAGTGGCGCAAAACCAGTACGATGTCGATGAGGCTCTGGCAATCGCACGGGCTATCCTGTATGAATCGCCGCAGAGCCTGCTCGGCTTTATGCCGTGACCGGTCAGTCCTGTTCGAAGATCTTGCCCAGCGCAGCCGGCGCAGGCTGGCGCAGTGCGCGCAGGATGGGGCGGCGCACGCCGACTGGCAGGCGCGCCAGCAGGTTGTCCAGCCATTCGCCGGATGTGAGCACCAGCACCAGAATCATCAGCACGAATGGGGCGACCGAGAATACCTGCGTCGGCACGTTCTGGATGTTGCTCTGCGCCACACTGGCGAGCGACTGCAGGATGCCGAAGAAGTAGGCGCCGATCGCCACGCGCAGCGGGTTCCACCCGCCGAAGATGACGATAGCCAGCGCAATCCAGCCGTAGCCCGCCGTGCTGCGGTTGCTCCAGCCAGCCTTGAAATCCAGCGAGAAGGCCGCCCCGGCGATGCCCATCAGTGCCCCGCCCAGCAGGGTGTACAAGTAACGCAGGCGCACGACGTTGCTCCCGCGCGCGAACGCCGCAGCCGGCTGCTCGCCGACGGAGCGGAGCAGCAGCCCGGGGCGCGTGCGGTAGAAGAATATCCACACCACGATGATCAGCACGTAGCTGGCGTATACCAGCGGGTCGCTTTGAAAGAACAGCCGCCCCAGCACGGGGATGTCCTGCAGCAGCGGGATATTCCAGGCAGGCACGGTCGGGCCTGGCACCAGCACGATTGGATTGCCCAGGAATGATGACAGGTCCGCGCCAAGCAGCGCCAGCACGAAACCGATGGCGACCTGGGACTGCTTGAGCGTGATCGCGCCGAAGGCGACAATCGATGCGAAAGCGGCGCCGACGATTGCGGCGGCGATGAACCCGACCAGTACGTTGTTCGTCGCCAGCGCCGCGGCGAAACCGGTCATGGCTGCCATCAGAATCGTCCCGTCCGCGGACAGGTTGATGACGCCGGCGCGCTCGGTGATCGTCTCGCCGATGCCGGCGAACACCAGCGGCGTGGCCGTGGCGATGGCCGTCGCCAGAATGACAACCAGTTGGTTCAGGTCCATGCTTATTGCCCCCCGGCGCGTTTGTGCGCGCGCTCGCTGAAACCGCGCGCCAGCAGCGCCATCAGCACCAGCGTGCCTTGTATCACGCCCGATAGCGATGATTCCATGCGCAGTACCATCGGCAACTGCAGGCTGCCCACGTTCAACGCGGAGAAGAAAAAGGCGATTGGCGCGATCCACAGCGCATTGAAGCTGATCAGCATGACCACCAGCAGCGCCAGAAATCCCAGGTTGCTGGAGATGCTCGGAATCAGGCGGTGGAACAGCCCGACCACCTGCAGGCCGCCCGCCAGCCCCGCGAAGCCGCCGCAAATGATGAAGGAACTCAGCAGCAGCCGGGTAGCCGGCACGCCCAGGATAAAGGACGCGCGCGGGTTCTGCCCCACGGCTTTCAGGCGCAGCCCGAAATGGGTGTTGCGCATGACGATGATCGTGAGTACCAGCACGATGAGCGCGATGACCAGCGCCACCGGCGCGGCATCCGTCTGACCGATGTGACCCAGCCATAGCGATTCGTCAAACGGCTCGGTGCCGCTCATCGAGGCGATGCCCGGGCGCTTCCACGGCCCGAAGATCAGGTAAATCGCCAGCCCCTGTGCGACGAAATTCAGGCCCAGTCCGGCGAATATCTCGCTGATTTTGCCGAAAATGTTCAAAACCCCGGCCAGCAGGCCCCACACTACGCCGCCCAGCATCCCGGCGATGATGCCCGCGGCGACGACCGCTGGCGCGGGCAACAGGCCCTGGAACTCGCGCAGCACCAGTGTCGTGGCGATGGCGCCGGCGACAATCTGCCCCTCCACGCCCAGGTTATACAGGCCGGCTGTGAAGGTGTAGATCATGCCGCTGGAGCACAGCACCAGCGGCGCCAGCGTGGAGAAGACGCGCGCCACCTGATCCGGTGTGCCGAATGCGCCATCCCACAGGTTGGACACGACGCGAAACGGCGACTCGCCGGCCAGCAGGATGATGACGGTCAAGAACAGGAACGAAAGCAGGAGCGCGCCGGCCTGATAGGTCAACCCGCGCGCCGGCCGCAGCGCAAGCGCCGGTGATGGAGTTGTCGAGTTATCCTTCACGTTAGTACCGCCTGGATTCAGTGTCAGTTGGCCGCGACCGCGGCGGCTGCACGGTCGCCCAGTTTACCGCCGATCATCTCGCCCAGTTTGTTGGCCGTCAATGCGGCAGTTTCGATCGGGGCGGAGACTCTGCCGCCGCTGAAGACGATGACGCGATCGCTGTACTGCACAATCTCGTCGAGGTCCGAAGACGCGAAGATGATGGACGTCCCGCCTTTGCAGCGCTCGATCAACTGCCGCCATACCCACATAGTCGATTCGATGTCCAGCCCGCGGGTAGGGTGTTCCATCAACACCAGTTGGAGCGGCGACGGCAGCAGCGCCAGTTGGGTGCGCTGCTGATTGCCGCCGGACAGTTGCCCGACGCGCGTATCGGCCTTCCCGCGGATGTTGAACTTCTGAATCGACTGGTCGGCTACAGCCCGGCTGGCTGCGCGGTTGACGAACAACCCATTCGCCGGCGCGCGCAGGACGACATGCTCCTGAATCGAAAGGCCCCAGATCAGCCCTTCGCGCAGGCGATCCGCCGGCAGGTAACCGACGCCGGCCTTCTGGTAATCATGGTATGGGCGGCCGGTCATGTCCTGCAGGTTGCCGCCGGCGGTGCGCACCGCTAGTCTCCCGCCGGCAGGGCGCAGAATACCGGCGCAGGTCAGCAGCAGCAGGCGCTGGCCGCTGCCTTCCAGCCCGGCCAGGCCGATCACTTCACCGCGTTTCACCGTCAGTTCGTCGACGCGCACGTCGATGCGGTCGTCGCCGACGACCAGGTTCTCGACGCACAGTGCCACGTCATCCTGGCAGGTCGGCGGCTTGACGGGCGCCGCCAGTTCGCGGCCAAACATCATGCTGACGAGCTGCTGGGTCGGGCAGGGGATCGCCGCGCTGCCGACCACCTGCCCGGCGCGCATCACAGTGACCTGATCGCATAATTCTTCGACGTCTTCCAGCTTGTGCGAGACGAAGATGATGCTCTTGCCCTGGCCGGCCAGTGTCTTGAGCGCGCTGAACAGGGCCGTCTTCTGCGAGGCGGAAATGCCGGTCGTGGGTTCGTCCAGGATGAGTGTGCGCACGCCCAGTGACAGCAGCCGCAGAATTTCGAGCTGCTGGCGCTCGCCCATTGTCAGGTTGCCCACCTGCTCGTCGATATCGAGCGCGAAGTTGAACGGCTCCGCCAGCGCGCGGAAATCGCGCGCCGCCGCGCCGCGCCGCAGAAAAAGCCCGCCCGCTCTGCCCGCCGTGAAGTTATCCAGCACGGTCAGTGGCGGAAAATCGAGCGGGTCCTGATGCAGCATGCCGACGCCGGCGCGGATGCCGTTGGCAGGTGTGCGGACGTCGGCAGGAGCGCCGTCGAGCAGGATAGCGCCCTTATCGCGGGTGATGAAGCCGCTGAGGATTTTGACCAGCGTGCTCTTGCCCGCGCCGTTTTCGCCCAGCAGCCCATGAATGGTGCCGGCCTGTACGCTCAGCGACACGTCCACATTAGCTTGGACCGCGCCGAAGGACTTATAGATGTGCTGAAGTTCTACGTTCATTTGTGCCGGATCTGCCGCATCATGATCTTCGGCCGGTTCAGGCTGATGCGCGCCTCGGCGCTGAAGGCCGGGGACGGGCTGCACCAGCCCGTCCCCGGTTCATCATCTGGCATTGATAGGTGCGCTCTATACGATGCGGGTTACTTCGCGCTGCTCGCGCCTTCCATGCCTTGCAGCAACTGCGGCAGATACCAGATCTGCTGCGGCGTCGCCGTCTGGCCGTCCTTCAGGAAGACACTGCCGTCCTGGTAGTTCAGCGGGCCTTTGTACAGGTTGATGCTGCCATCTGCCA
>JAKALH010000057.1 GCA_021813225.1 Chloroflexota bacterium | reverse complement strand
CTGAATGAGCCTTTACACATTCGTATCGGCATGCTGGGCGACAGGCATCTATCGGCGATGGATTACCTGTACACCGGCAGTGCTTTTGGCCCTGGCGGCCTGAGCAGCCGCATCAGCCGCCACCTGCGCAGCCGCAAGACCCCGCACTGGCACATTGACCGGCTCACACAATATGCCGGCGTCATAGCTGTCTTTTACGCAACAGGCACTGCCCCTCTTGAGTGCCGGTGGAGCAGGGCATTATTCACATTGGACCAGACGTGCGTACCTGTATCGGGATTTGGATCCAGCGACTGCAGCGCTGGCTGTCCCGCCCATCTGGTCGGGTTCAATGAGCCGCCAGATCAATGCGCAATACTTGATGTCCTACTCAGGACGAGTGACAACGATCCGGTTTACATCTTCCGTTGATCAGTTTCCAGGTCGAGCCATGCCAGCTCGGCAGCGCTCAGGTTCACTTCCAGGGCGGCGACGTTTGCCGTGAGTTCGTCACGCGAACGGGGGCCGGTCAGAGCGAAGATATTCAAAGGCTGGTTCATGACATACGCCAGAGCAATCTGTGGAATTGTGGCGCCTTTCTCAGCGGCCAGTTGCCTGACGCGATCCAGACGCTCGAAGTTCTGCGGGTAGCAGTAACAGTCCACAACCAGCTTGTCGAAGTAGTCATCAGCCTTGACAATGACATCACGGTCGAAGCGGCCTGAGAAGAAACCGCCGGCCAGGCTGGACCACGTGAACAGCGCCAGCTTGCGACTTCCATACCACACTCTGACGACCTTGTTTGCCGGCCCACTGATTGTGATACAACCGGGCCACGGTTCCTGAACCTGCTCCGCCAGGCTGAAGTTCGGGCTGCTCGCCACAAAGGGCAGCAGGCCATTCCGGGCGGCATATTCGTTAGCTTCGGCGATCCGTTGATGTGTCCAATTAGAGCCGCCAAACGCGCGAATGCGCCCGGCGCGCAGGTGTTCATTCAGAACTTCCACGATTGGCCCGACCGGCACTCCCGGGTCGTCGCGATGCAACAGATAGATGTCGATGTAGTCGAACTTAAACCGCGCCAGCGAGTCGTGCAGGTCGGCGCTGATATCAAATGGCGTCACCCGCTTGCGATCCTGATTATGATGTGCGCCTTTGCCGATGATGACAACCTTATCACGGAGTCCACGCGCCCTGACCCACCCGCCGACAGTCCGCTCATTGTCGCCACCGCCATAGATATGCGCAGTGTCAAAGGTATTGCAACCCTGCGCGAACACGTCGTCCAGCAGCTTGTAGCTGTAGTCCAGTTCTTTCGAACTAACCATCATCGTGCCCTGTACCAGCCGCGAGATCGGCTTATCGACGCCTTCAATGTTTCCGTATTTCATGGTATTTCTGCCAATTACTTCAGACCCATAGCCGCCAGGTTAGCATAGCTGAGCGCCAGACTCAAAAACGGATCAGCCTGGCAGACGTCCTGCTCGACGGCATACCAGCGCACTCCGGCCTCGACACAGGCGGCCAGGATGGCCGGCCAGTTCATATTCCCTTCGCCTACTTCGGCCATGGCAGGCTGGCCGTCCAAGACAACCATGTCCTTGAGGTGCACCACCGGCATACGGCCTTTCATCTTACGAATCCATTGTGCCGGGTCGCCGCCGCCATGCTGCACCCAGAAAGTGTCGATCTCCGCCTGCAGATATCGCGGATCGCTTTCGTCGAAGATGACATCCAGCGCGGTGCGGCTGCCGAATCGCACGAACTCAAAGCTGTGGTTGTGGTAACTGAAAGTCAATCCAGCGTCGTGCAATCGGCGGCCAATGGCACTGGCTTCCTGTGCGAATTGCCTGAAACCAGTCTCGCCGCTGTTGCGGAAGCTTGTCGGCAGACTGCCAACCGCTACGTTCGAGCAGTTCCACAGCCGATGTTCATCGATGACTGCGGACAGGTCATTCAACAGTCGATCATACGGCACGTGAGTGATACAGACAGACAGGTTGTTATCGGCCAGCACCGCCTTGATATCGGCGGGGTGCAACGGACCAATGCCGGATACCTGCACGGAGGTATAGCCGATCTGGCGGATTTTCCGCATACTGGCCGTGAAATCGGCCAGGGTCTGCGTATGCTCTCGCACGGTGTACAGTTGCGCCGCTAATACCGGTTGTGACATGGGTCTCCTTTATCCAGCATATAGATAGTAACCGGAGAAATTGTACGGGATGATCAGCTGCACAGATTATCAGCGGATTCCACAGCAGATGGGAAAGGGATACTGGCGGATTTGCGCGATGAGGCGTATAAAGACAGCTGGGATACCAACATCGGTTTCACGCCATCGATTACATCCACGGGTGACGCCTGCGATCAGTACAATCCGCCGCGCTGAACACCTGGTGAAAGTCTCGGCACCAGGCGTGAGGGGGCTGCGCATGATGCCAGCGCAGCCCCTCATATTTCAGGTCACTCGGATGGATACCGCAGTCCCCATGGCCTGCGAATCCGATCCATGGTCTGCATGACGGCAAGCGTTTCATCGAGCGGCAACACATCGCTTTCCGTCCTGCCGGAACGCAGACAGCGCATGACTTCAGCAGCTTCGTAGTTGAAGCCATTGCCCTCGAATGGCGCCTCGATATCCTGATCTGCCCGGCCATTGCGCGACAGCGTAATTCGCGTTGCGTGATAGAACTGCGAATGCACACGGATGCGCCCCTCTGACCCGAGAATCACGGCTTCCTGCGGCGACTGAGTGCGCACTGCGGCGAACAGCGATGCCAGGACGCCGTCGCCATAGTCCAGGATATAACTGGATTGCTCATCGACGCCAGTTTCACCCAATTGGGCCAGGCTGGCGACCTTCAGCGGGGCCTTCGGCCCCAGCACCATCGAAGCGAACGAGATCACATACACGCCAACATCAAGCAAAGCTCCACCGCCAAGTTCCGGCGCAAAGAGCCGGCTTTGCGGGTCAAACCGGGCGCGAAAGCCAAAATCCGCCATGACGGCGCGCACTTCGCCTATAGCTTTCTGCGCCAGCAATTCACGCACCTTCACCATGACCGGCAGGAAGCGCGTCCACATCGCCTCCATTAGAAATAGTTTGTACCGGCGGGCATAGTCGGCCAGTTCCGCTGCTTCAGCCGCGTTGATCGTAAATGGCTTTTCGCAGATAACGCCTTTACCCCCCTGCAGGCACAGCAGGCTATTGGTTTTATGCATCGGATGCGGCGCGGCGATATAGACGACATCGACGTCGCTGTCACTCGCAAGGTTCTCATAGGATGCATGCCTGTGCGGGATATGATGTTTCGCACCAAATGCCTCAGCCGTTTCCGCAGCGCGCGAACCGACTGCAACCAGCTCGGCGTCTGGCAGTTGGCCCAGGCTAACTGCAAAGTCGTTAGCAATCCGTCCCGTACCCAAAATGCCCCAGCGTATCTTATTCATCATTGAAACTCTTTATCGTGAGATTGATGGCCTGATAAATCGTTCGAATCAGCACTGCTCAGTGCACAACATCCAATAGTGGCAGGCTGATCGCGCGGTTCTGCGCCATACTGCGCGCGACGGCCTCGGTAAACTCCATATACTTCACGCCGTCATTAAATGTGGTGTGTGTGATGATCCCGCGCCCACAGATCGCGTCGATGAATTCCTGTTCCACGCGCCAGGTGCCGGCAAGTTCAGCGGGAATGTCGATCTCGGTCAGTGAGCTGTCCCCGCGCTGCCCGCCGTACAACCTGTCCTGCGTGAAGCGCAATGTGCCTTTGCTGCCAAACAGGAAAGCTTCAGGAGCGCCAGCCAGTCCCGCCACACTGGACACCTGAAGATGCGCCTGTGCGCCGCAGGCCATATCGGCAATGACATCGATATGCTCCGGAGTGCGCACTGCACGCATACGCCCACTGGCGTCTTTTCGTTGGCGCACACAGGTTTTGCCCATCGCCATCACCCGTGTGGCCTCGCCCACCCAGCGCATGAGCGCCTCATACCAGATACCCAGCCCCATCACATTCAGACCGCTCAGGTCGAAGTCATGGCGCCAGTGCAGCGGCGCGCCTGCATCCAGAAACACGCCGCCGACCCGGATCTCCACAGCAAGAATATCACCCAGATACCCATCGGCCATTAGCCGCTGGATCATGGCATCCACACGCAGCGTATATGGAGATGGGACGACCTGAGCCACCAGCTCCGGGCGCGCCTGCGCCGCGGCCAGCATGGCGCGCGCTTCAGCGGCATTTCCGGCCATGCGCGCTTCGCACAGGACGTGCTTGCCTGCCTCCAGCGCCGCCAGGGTGACACGTTCATGCATATACGGCCATGTGCCGATGACGATGGCGTTCGTATCCGGCGCCTGAACGAGTTCCTTCCAGTTGCGGTAGATCGTCCGTATGCCGGACTGCGCCGCGACGCGCGACGACGATTCCTCCGTGCGGTTGCAGACGCTGATAAGCTGTACGCCGGAGATTGCCTTCAGGCCAGGTATATGGCGGCTGACTGTATTGGCACCGGCGCCGACGATACCAATCCGTACTTCATCCGACATATATCCCTCCTGTCTTCAGGCCAGCGATCAGCAGTCTGATTTCTGACTCATGCTCCTCAATGCTTCGGGCCAGCCTGAACTGTACCAGTGCGCGCTGAAGGTTGTGTTCGGCATGGCGGGCTTTGAAGTAGACGTTACCTTCGAGATGATCGGTAAAAAAGCGCAGCCCAAGTTCAAAGGCGATCAGGCGAATGGCATCGTACAGATAACGGTAGTCGCAGTCGGTGAAGAAATCCCCCGCAACGCTGAAATAGCCTCGCAGGATTTCACGGGCCAGGTCGGTTTCAAACTGCACGTGCTCAATGTCGGCAGTCTCCTCACCCAGAAGATTACAGCACGAACGAAGGCAATCGCCCAGATCGTAGTGCACCAGACCGGGTTTGACTGTATCCAGGTCAATCATGCTGACGGCCTGCCGCGCCACGTCGTCGATCATGATGTTGTCGATCTTCGGATCGCCATGCATCGGGCGAAGCGGCAATTCCCCTCTGGCTTTGGCATCCTCAAGAACGGATACGAAACCCCGCCGTGCTTCGACAAAGCGCATACATTCATGTACGTCGGGCGCAGCCGGCGTGCGGATGCCACCTGCCACAACCTCGTCATAGTGGCGCAGATAGCCGGGTGCAATATGAAAACCAGCCAGCGTGTCGTGCAACTGGGCGATTGGCATATCGCTGATCAAGCTATGAAAGCGACCCAGGCCATACCCGGCTTCATAGGCATGATTCATATCGATGATGCGCGGATAAGCGGTCGAATGATCGATAAAGCTGATGGCGCGCCAGAACTCGCTGGCTTCATCGATGTAGAAACTATCGCCGCTTCGGGAGGTGAATATATGCGGCATTTCCCAGCGGCGCCCGTTACGCTGTGCTGTGGTCTCATGCGCCAGCCGCGCATGGACATGTTCGCTCAATGCACGCATGTTCAGCATGATCAACTGCGGTCTGTGGAAAACATGCCGGTTGATACGTTGCAGGATGAAAAATCTGGCAGCTTCCGGCGCCTGAAGTTGCACCAGGTAGGTATCGTTGACATTGCCGGTGCCATATTCACGCACACTGACAACCGGGCCATCCGGGTTGAACTGCCCGGCAATTCTGATGAGCCTGTCCAATATGTGTCTCTCTTGACCGTCTGATTATCGTAACGGGCTGCCGGCGCTGACATGCCAGTGCAGATGCTTTGAGTCCTGGTACTCACCCAGGTTCGTCAATACGCGGCAGCGCCCTTGTTCTGCCATGACCTGTTGAGCGACCCGCCGGACAACCGATATCATCTCCAGGACAAGCGTATCGTCGCCGTCTTGTAGCGCAAGCAGAGAAGCAATATGCCTTTTAGGAACAACAACAATATGCACCGGCCAGTATGGGCGGGTGTGGTGGAATGCCAGCACAGCGTCTGTCTCGAGCACGATACGTACTGGCGTCTTGCCGCTCAGTACTTCATCGCAATAGAAATCATCGCTCATGGTATCAACAGGCGCGTGATCGTGTCGGAGTTGTTGAAACCGGACGGTTCCTGAAACTCGCCCACAAACTGAATACCATGTCTATCAAATCAGGAAGGGACAGCGTGTGGTCCATCGGGTGATCCGTAAACTATTCCTTGTCGCCAAACAGGTCGCTCAGGCCGCGCTCCCACACGTCCAGCGGCATGAATGGCGCTTCGATAAAATCGCTGCTCAACCCCGCGATATACGCCTTGATATTTGCTTGCGGATGTGCGCGGTCCAGATCATCGACTTTATCCCTTACGGATTTTGACAATTCATTGCTGCGTTCTTCCAGATCGGCAAGTTCGACATCAAGATTGAACATATGCTTGAATCGGCGCATCAATTCCAGCCAGCCGCGATAATCATTCTCGACGCGCATCCCCTGCAACTGCTGTGACAGGTGCGAGAAGTCATAGGCCGGCACGAAGACATAGAAGGTAAAGTACTCGATACCGACCTGTTCGGCTCTGTGCGCCAGGTATGACCCGAGACTGGCTCCGCCTTCGTAGTTGGAGAATGAGACAGCGTACTTCGCCAGTTCATCTTTCATGTGCGGCAGGCTGTACACGCATGACACGGCGCGGTCTTTATCGTAAGGCATGGAGCCATACACGCCACCCAGGCCGGCCACACGCTTGACGCCCAGCTCTTTGACGGCGTTGAAGAATGCCTCGGCATAACGCTCGCCACTGATGTGCGGTTCCTCGCCAAGAAAAGTCACCAAGCCCTGCCGCTTGTTGCCAGAATAAAAAAACTCATTCTTATGCGTCGTCACCGTCTTGCGATACCCGTCGACAAACTTGATCTCGGGGCGCAGAAAGGCATGTGTGCCAGGCACCTGAAAGATGTAGAAGGCGTCGGACTTTAACCTGCCGATGCGGCGGGCTTTCGTCTGGTCAATGAGGTACTGCGGAAACTCCGATGACACCGCGCCAGCGTCAGCCCACTGATTCCAGCCGGCAATCATGTAGATTTCACCGGACTCGGGCTTCTCAGTTATTTCAACCATCTCATCCATGATTTACCTCACCCGCTGTGGCGCCGCTGATGCGGTCATATGACAACATGGTCGCAGCGGCACAGGCGAGTATGCACATTGTAACGTTTGATTTATCACCTCACGGTCCGTCACTGCTTCGAATGACCGTAGCGAATAACCGGCAGAAGCAGCGTCGTGGCCGCGACAATCATACCGGCCGCCAGCCAACTCAAACGACCCAGCGGCACCGACGCCAGGAGCTGGTAGGCAATCATTGGCGCAATCACGCCTCGCAAGCCTGTAAGAAACGTATGCACCGACATGTAGTCGGCCACACGCTCGGGCGGTGCAAATTTAGTCGCCCACAGGCTCCATGTCAGGTCGCCGCCGGCTGCAGCAGCGCCGAATATGCAGACACCGATAACCAGGCCAGTCATACTGCTGCCGGAGAAAAAGATCGCGATACCCAGTGCGAATCCCAGGTTCAGAATCATGCGCATCACAAAGAAGTTGATGCGGTCGAATACGTGTCCCCAGATCGGTCCCATGATCAGCCTGGCGATACTGGGGATGACACTGGTCAGTAGCGCAATCGTATGGGCGTCCAGATTGATGTGATACAGGGGGTTTGCCAGGTACTCGATGCGCATCGGCACCATCATCAGGTTGGCCGAACCCATAAGCATCCACACGAACAGCATCCATGTAAAGACCCTATCCTTCAGCACGTAACGCACGGCTCGCAAGGGGTCGGTGCTGCCCGAAGGTCGCAGAGGATGCGAGGGGATGCGCAGCAGGAAAAACGCGGAGACGCAGAATGCAGCCGCGAACACTGCCAGCAGCCAGTGGAATGCGCTGAAGTTGCCGTTCAGGTACAATCCAGCCAGTTCCGCAAATGCCGCTGCAAACGCAACCCGCAGCACCAGTGCGCGCGAATAATAACGCCCGCGCTCGCGTGGCGCGTAGTTGTCCTGGTAGACCTGCGTCATCAGCGGCACCAGGGCCTGTGTTGCTGCGAGCGCGGCCACCGAAAAGACAACAAAGACCGGCAGTAATGGCACAGCAGCTGCGATGAGAAAACAAAAGGCACCCAGAATGGAAATGTATGCCGCTGCCCTGGACGTCGTCCAGCGCGATTTCTCAACAACCTGCACTGCCAGTGGCGCGAGCAGCATGCCGATATTGCCCCCCGCTGCAATCAGCGCCTTTTCTGTCGATCCTGCCTGGTAAGCCTGCACGGCGATCAACAACATGAACGTTGACCCGGCGGTATCGATGATGCCCGCCGGTATCTGGCGCAACCGGTCAAAGCGGTACGTCAGCCGGGTCACCGCTTGCGGCGGAAGCGTACCGGGGTCCACGTGACGCAGGCGTGCCATGATCAGGTGCAGTCGGCTGTTAATAGTCATCGCGTTCAGATCGTTAGTCAGGCATATATGAGGAACTGCGTCATGATCACAGGATCAGCATGGCATCGCCGAATGAGTAGAACCGATAGCGCTCGTGGATGGCTTCCCGGTAGGCAGCCTGCATCAGATCAAAACCGGTAAAAGCACCGATCATAGCCAGCAATGTCGAACGAGGCAGATGAAAGTTCGTGATCATCGCATCGACAACTCCAAATTGATATCCGGGTGTGATGTACAGGCATGTAAATTCCTGAAGCGGTCCCGGTGTACGGGAGTTCCATTTACGCCCGGCGCTTTCGAGGGCGCGCGCGCTGGTCGTCCCTACTGCGACGACCCTCCCGCCTGTTTCCCGTGTTGCCCGTATAGCTGCGACAGTATCGTCTTTCATCTCAACCCACTCGCTGTGGATGTGATGCTCCTCTACGACCGCCTCATCGATCGGTTTAAATGTATCGAGGCCTACGTGCAATGTCACAAATGACATCCCGATTCCGCTGCGGTCCAGACGGTGGATCAGCTCTGGTGTGAAATGCAGACCCGCAGTCGGGGCGGCCGCCGAACCGGCAATGCGCGCGTATACGGTCTGATAGCGGTCAGGGTCGTTCAGCGGCGTGTGGATATAGGGCGGCAGCGGCATAACGCCAAGAGTGGGGAGATAAGGCTCCAATGCCACACTGCTGTGCAGGATCCAGTCGCCATTGTCCTGCGCCGGTTCGACAGTCACCCGCACAATGGTTTCCGTCAACACCGCCAGCTCGATTTCGTGAACGTTCCTGCCGCCGACAAGGACGCGCCAGGTCAGGTCGTCCAGCTTGCGCAGCATCAGCAGTTCGACCCTGCCGCCGCTGGGCTTACGACCATACAGCCGCGCAGGTATCACGCGGCTGTCATTGGCAACCAGCAGGTCACGCTCATGCAGCAGGCAGTCCAGCTCGTGGAAATGATGGTGCGAGATACTGCCGCTCGCGCGGTCGACAACCATCAACCTTGACGAATCGCGTGGTTCCAGCGGGGTCTGGGCAATGAGTTCTGGCGGCAGGTTATAGTCGAGTTCGCTGGTGAGCATGCAATGGAAATCGATTATAGTACAGGCAACATGGCCGGTGTGTATCGCGGAAGTGCATTTCGTGTGTTCTGGTTACCCGACAACACCCAGCGCCCCGAAAGCTCATGTTATGGAAAATATTTGTAAATCTCACGTTAATCTAAGACGCGAATGTTACGTAATGATTTGATTCTATGATTCCGGCGGTTGACCCCATTCATAGAAACAGCAATGCGAGAAAGTTGGCGGAAATCATGGAGTATGATGTGTGTGAGTTTGTAATGATAGAGATATCTCCGGGTGGCAAAGATGCCTAAAAGTTTAAGAAACAACCTGATACCGATCATCCTGATCACACTGGTGGTTGCGTATGCCGTCATGGCATTTGCCCGTACCTCAACAGGGCGTGCTGAAGACTCATCGTTCAATGCGCTGGTTGCGGAGATCAACGCCGGCAATATCAAGTCAATCACTGTTGCTTCTGACGGCAGCAGCCTGCGTGCGACCCGCAAAGACGGCAGTTCAGTGACTTTGAACAAAGAGCCGAATATCGATACGATTCGTCTGCTTCTCGACTACGGCGTCACACAGCAGGCACTTAAATCCTTCGATTATCGCGTGGAAGGCGTGCCATTTCTGGCACAGATATCGGGTATTCTGATTTACGTACTCCCAATTCTGCTGATCGGCGGCTTCTTCCTGTTCACGATGCGACGCGCACAGAATGGCGCCGACCAGGCGTTTTCATTTGGGCGCAGCCGCGCCAGAAGAATCACTTCCGAGACCCCGGTGGTGACCTTTGAGGACGTTGCGGGCTGCGATGAATCAAAACAGGAACTGGTCGAGGTGGTCGAGTTCCTGAAAAATCCGGAAAAGTTCATACAGCTTGGCGCACGCATTCCGAAAGGAGTCTTGTTGGTCGGCCCGCCCGGCAGCGGTAAAACCCTGCTCGCAAAGGCTGTGGCCGGTGAAGCAGGCGTGCCGTTTTTCAGCCTGTCTGGTTCCGAGTTCGTGGAGCTGTTTGTCGGCGTCGGCGCCAGCCGTGTGCGCGACCTGTTTGAACAGGCCAAGAAAGCAGCCCCCTGCATTGTCTTCATCGACGAAATCGATGCCGTTGGCCGCCAGCGCGGCGCCGGGCTGGGCGGCGGCAATGACGAACGCGAGCAGACACTCAACCAGATGCTGGTCGAGATGGACGGTTTCAATACGGACACGAATGTCATCGTGATCGCCGCGACGAACCGTCCCGA
>JAKALH010000056.1 GCA_021813225.1 Chloroflexota bacterium | reverse complement strand
TTCGGTGAAAGCATCTTCGCCGAACTGGTTGATGGGAACCGTGAAATGCTGCCACTGCCCAGGCAGGTCGACGAACTTCAGATCGACCTGCGCCACTTTGCGCATCTTCGCAAATTCAAGCGCATCAGCGCCGGTCATTGGGATGGCCGCGGGACTAAGCCCGCCGCCCGGCAGACTTTCAGACGGTACATTCAGTTTGTCGCTCATATCTCTCCTTGTAACCTCTTATCCTCTGATGTTTGCTGACGATCTTGGATACCGTTGGACCGTTCCGTTCCCAATATCCTGATCCTAAAATCGCTAGTCACCTGTTCTGCAACGCCATGGAAAAATAAAAACGTGATGGCTATTTCCCTTCGGGAGAATAGCCACCACGTCCAGGTGCGTTGCTGCCGACTGATACACGGTAAAAGTGCCATGCACACTTTTACGAGCCGCAATTATATGGCGGTCGGCGGTTTCGTCAAGTTGTCATCGCGTGCTGTGTTGATAGGGCAGCGGTGCAGTGGACGGGAGGCCGCCGTCTATAATAGTTCGCAATGGCCCGCTGGCTTGTCAATAACCTCGGTTTGATGGTCCTGGCGCTGCTTTTCGGCTTCGGCGCCTGGACGTTGTCGACATTGCAGGAAAATCCGATTGTCGACGCTACGGTCAGTTTCCGCGTCGATCAACTCGGCCAGAACCGTCTGGCGGGTTATGCCTGGTCCGGTACTATCCCGGACACGATCACTGCGACCGTCCGTGCGCCGCGCAGCACATTGAATGCATTGAACGCCGCAGGCCTGCATATCAGTGTCGACCTCGGTGCGCTGGGCGTCGGCAAGCATATCGTCTACCTGACGCCGACGCTTCCGGCTGTCGATGCGCTCATCCTGTCGTCGCGTCCGTTGACGGCAGTTGTGAACATCGAACGCATGGTGCAGACGACACAATCCCTGCGTATCAGCGTCATCGGCACGCCGGCGCTTGGTTTCCGTGCCGGAACGCCCACCTCGATTCCCTATCAGGTAACCATCACGGGGTCGCAGCAGGTCATATCGCGCGTTGAGAGCGCCAATGTAATCGTGTCCATCGATGGGGCGCGTTCTACGGTCGAGCAGCAGGTGCGCGCCTATGCGCGCGACAGCCAGGGCGAGATCGTGCAGGGTGTGCAGATTGTCCCCGATACCATCTCCGTGCGCGTGCCGATGGAACAACTCAGCAATTATCGCGACCTGGCCGTGCTGGTCAAGAAGCAGGGGCAGCCCGCCCCGGGTTATGCGGTGACCGATGTGTCAGTGGATCCTGTCATCGTCACGATATACGGCCCTGTTCAAGCTGTGCAGGCTACCAAGGGCTATATCGAAACGCTGCAGGTGTCCATTGAGGGCGCAAAAAGCGATGTCAACGAGCTGGTCGGCCTGAACGTGCCGGCCGGAGTCTCGCTGGTATCCGAGAAACAGACCAGTGTCAATGTGCATATCCGCATACAACCGCTCATTGGCACACGGACCGTAAGGCGCAAGCCGATCCTGATTGGCCTGACTCAGACGTATTCCAGCACAATCTCGCCCGATACCGTCGATATATTACTGAACGGCCCGCTGCCTGTTTTAAACGCGCTGACGGACAGCGATGTTGTTGTCGAGCTGGACGCTTCAGGTTTGACAAGCGGGGTACACCAGTTGACGCCCAAGGTCAGAGTGCCCGATGGGATTACGGCGCAGAGCGTACTGCCGGCCACGATACAGGTCGAACTGGCGCCGGCGGTCACCCAGACGCCCAGGTCAGCGCCGTAACCGGCGTGTTAAAATCCGACTGCTTCATGAGTCGCTATACATTCAACCCAAAGATCGATCCGGGTCGCGACCGCAAGCGGCGCCTGGCGATCGGTGCGCTGGCCTTTGCGGTGGTTTTCCTGTCAGGTTTAGCGCTGTTTATCATCGGCGTCCGCAATCTGACCAGCGGTGGACCGGGTTCCAGCCAGACCACCCCGACCCAATTTGCAATTGTCGTGACGATTTATGCGCCTGACGTCACGCCGCAGGCTGCCGTGACGCCTGCGCCGACCGGCTCGCAGCCGCAGGCAACCAGCCAAGGATCGACTGCACCTGGTTCCAACGCGCCGACGCCGACGACGGGCGCAGCCGCAACGGCAGGGACATCGAACGGGCCAGGCTCTCTCCCGGGCCTGGCCGACTTTGTCTGCCCATCGCCGCATGTGGCTCCAACCAGCTTCGGTTATGGCATCCAGAGCGACTGGCCCGTCGGCGATATCGGTTACTGGAACACCATCATGGCAGAGCGCCTGAAGCTCAACTGGACAAAGGCACAGGTGCGCTGGAGGGATTTTCAACCGGACCCGAATGATTACAGCAAGGCGCAGACCAACTGGCAACTGCTCGATGCCTTTACGGCAGACGCGAACAAGAAAGGTTTGAACATCCTTTTCGGCATCATCGACGCGCCGCCGTGGTCGCGCTCCACAATCAAACCGGATAAGACCGGGCCGCCTGACGACTATACCCTGGCGGCTAAGTTCTTCGCGAAAGTCATGGCGCGCTACAAGGGCTGCGTACAGGCCGTCGAGGTCTGGAACGAGATGAACATCGACCGCGAATGGACGACCAAGTCGGGCGTGATTGCCGGCAGCGAGTATGTCAAGTTCCTCAAGGTCGTTGTTCCGGCAATCCGCGCCGTCAATCCCAGCATTATGGTGGTGATGGGGGCGCTGGCGCCAACCGGGTACACCAAGCCCGGCCAGTCCGAGGACGATTTCGCCTATATGGACCAGTTTGTCGCGGCTGGCGGCCCGGCGCTGGTGGATTGCATCGGCGTGCACCTGAATGGCTATAACATGCCGCCGGATAAAGAGTGGAATGCAGGATACAACAACCCCGCCGCGAAATTCCGCGGGCCGTTTGACAATCCCAACCACTCCTGGTCGTTCAAGAGCACGCTGTATGGCTACTACCAGCGCACCAGCAAACCGCAGTGCGTGACAGAATTCGGCTGGGCATCGATGCAGAACCTGGGCGTGCCGGGCAATCCGCCACACTTTGAGTTCGCGCTGGATAACACGGAAAAACAGCAGGCCGACTGGATCGTACAGGGCTTCCAGATCATGCGCGACGCGGGTTTCGTCCGCTTCGGGATTGTGTTCAACCTGGACTATATCCAGAAGATCGGTCAGAAGCCCAACCAGGCTGGTGGCGACCCTGCCACGTACAGCATCATCCGGCCCGATGGCGCGCCGCGCCCGGCCTTCGATGCCATCGCCAACATGGCCAAACCCTGAACGATGACGGCCCCGTCCAGCGCCAGCCTTTACAGCTGCCTGAGCTAACCGCCGTTGACATGACGCGCCGCACCTTCCTGTCTACACTGGCATTGTCCCTCTTGCTGGCGGGGTGTGCGGCGTTGATGCCATCGCCGCTGGCAGTCGCGCCGTTGCCGTATCCGCGCGCCCGCGTCGAATCGCCGGGTTACGGGATGGAAGCGTACCTGTGGTGGAAGCCGGAAATCGCCACGCGCGACCTGGGCCTCATCCGCAGCGCCGGCTTCGGCTGGGTGAAGCAGACCTTCGCCTGGCGCGACATCGAACTGCGAAAAGGCAAGTACGACTGGAGCCATGCCGATACCGTCGTCGCGCTGACGCAGCATTTCGGGCTGAAGCTGCTGGTGCGGCTGGACCGCGACCCGTACTGGGACCGATCCTACCAGGATGCCAGCGGCATCGCCACCGGCCCGCCAAAGCACCTGCGCAACTTCACCAACTTCTGCGCGGTGATCGCGGCGCGTTATCGCGGCAAGGTGGCGGCCTATCAGGTGTGGAACGAACCGAACCTGGCGCGCGAGTGGGGCGGGAAACCGCCGGATCCGGTTGAATATGTCGCCCTGCTGCGCGGGTGCTACCTGGCGATCAAGTCTGCCGACCCGTCGGCGCTGGTCATCAGCGCCGGCCTGGCGCCTACCGGCAACGGATATCCGGACGCGATGCCTGACACCCAATACCTGGAGGCTATGTATCGCGCCGGCGCGCAGCCCTACTTCGATCTGCTGGGCGTGCATGCGCCGGGTTTCAAAGCGCCGCCGGAGATGTCTCCGGATGAAGTGGCACATTCGCCGGCTCTGGGCGGCCAGCGGTTCTTCGCCTTCCGCGCCGTTGAAGACTTGCGCGCCATCATGGTACGGCATGGCGATGCGGATAAGCAGGTGGCCATCCTGGAATTTGGCTGGACGACCGATCCCATCCACAAGACTTACGCCTGGTTCGCAGTCGATGAGAAAACCAAGGCGGATTACATGGTGCGCGCCTATCAATACGCGAAGGCGCACTGGCGGCCCTGGATCGGGCCGATGATCGCGTTATCATTGCCGGAATACGACTGGAAGCCGGATAACGAACAATACTGGTGGGCGCTGATTGATCCGAGTTATCCCAAGACCGTGACCAGGCCGGCATACGACGCCCTGAAGAATATGCCGAAATGAATGCCGCGGACAGCCTGCGGTCGGTCTTCCGGACGATGTGCAATGCGGCTAAAATTAACCAGGCAATGTGCAGCCGGTAAAACGCGATGACTGACCAATCCGCCAACTCACAGAATGCCGCCCTGTTGAACGGGCGATATCGCCTGCTGGCCATCGTCGCCGGCGGCGGGATGGCGACGGTATACAAGGCTCAGGACACGCTGCTCAACCGCGTCGTCGCCATCAAGACACTCCGCGAGAAGTTCGCTCAGGAACCGCAGTTCGTACAACGCTTCCGCGAAGAGGCGCAGGCAGCCGCCAACCTGAATCACCCGAATATTGTGACGATTTTCGACGTCGGGAGCGACGCCGTCAACGGCACGCTGCGCAACTATATCGTCATGGAGTATGTCGAAGGCCAGGACCTCAAGGAAGCCATCCGCGACCGCGCCATCTCAGGCCGTCCATTCACCATTGAAGAAGCGGTCGGCGTCATCCGCCAGGTCAGCGAAGGCGTCGGGTATGCCCACCGTCGCGGCCTGGTGCATTGCGACCTGAAGCCGCAGAACGTGATCATCACGCCCGACGGCCACGCTAAAGTCGCGGATTTCGGGATCGCGCGCGCCTATACGACGATGGTCGCTGAACGCGTCGATGTCGTCTGGGGTACGCCGCAGTATTTCTCGCCCGAACAGGCGACCGGCGCGCAACTCACGCCGGCCAGCGACGTTTACAGCATCGGCGTCATTCTTTACGAGATGCTGGGCGGACGGTTGCCGTTCGAGACGCGCGATCCGCGCGAACTGGCGCGTATGCACATGACGGTCGAACCGACCGAACTGCACCTCCTGAATCCCAATGTCCCGCTGCAGTTGGAAGCAATCGTCCGGCGCGTGCTGGCCAAAGACCCCGGCAGCCGTTATCGCGACGCCGACCAGCTTGCGCGTGTCTTGACCTCGTACCTGCAGCAGGGTGAAGAACTGACGCTGCGCCAGACCTTTACTCCGCAGCCGTCGCTGTCGACGGGCCGCGGCGCGGCGACTGGAACGCCTGGGGTGAACCGCACCTCTCAGATGTCGCAGCGCCCGACGGGTATGACTCAAGCGGGCGCTGCGCAGGCTCGAATCGCGCCGGCCGGCGCTGGCGTTGGACAGACGCGCATGACCGCTGCGGTTACAGGCGCGACGCCGGCGCAGGGCGGCACAGATATATTGCTCTGGCTGCTGGCGGGACTGACGATTTTGTGCGTACTTGGATTGATACCGGTGTGGGCGCTGGTGTTGCGTGCGTACAACACGACGGATACCGGTACGCTAATACCGGTGACGCTTGTCGTCACACCGACGGGAACAGTAACCTCGACAACCGGTAATACGTTGCAGCCTGTGGCGATGCCGCTGCTCAAGGGCGTGTCGGTCGCGCAGGCTAATCGGCAACTGGCGGCACTGGGTCTCAAGTCGCGTATCACCGAAGAACGCCCGGACCCCGCCGCTACCGAAGCGATTGTGCTGGCGCAAAACCCCGACCCTGGCACGCAGGTCTTCGCGGGCAGCACGGTCCAACTGGTGGTCAGCAAGCCTGAGCAGACCCAGGTTGTCCCTGCCGAGTTGATGGGGCAACTGTTCACGGCCGATTTGAGCCAGACCTTGCATACTGTCGGCTGGCAAATCGACGTGACGAAGAAATTCGGTATGCAGCCCGAGGGCACCATCATCCAGCTGGACCCGCCCGCCGGCGCGCGGCTGGGCATCAGCGAAACGTTGCATGTCACCGTCAGCACGGGCGGGAGAGTCGATCTGAATGTAAACATGTCGCCGGTGATGATCGACTATGCGCGCTTCGGACAGGAAAGCTATGTGGCCGGCCAGACCCTGCAGTTCAGCGTGTTGTGGCGCGCCGTTGCCAGTGTCGGGCGCGACTACCGTGTGTTCGTCCATTTTCTCAGGATGGATGGCACGCCGGCGGATGGCGTCCGCACCAACGGGGATCGCACGCCTATGAATAACGGCGTGCCGGTGCCGACTTCGCGCTGGGTAGCCGGGATGCAGGTGAACGATACCTATGAGATTGCCCTGCCCGGCAACCTGCCGGCGGGAGACTACCGTGTAGAGATCGGGTTGTACGACGACCGTTCGCGCCTGCGCGTCATCGACTACGGCAATACACCACCCCAGCCGGCGGGCGTCAACAGTGTGCTGGTGCGCGTCATACGGGTCAACTGAAGCGCTTCTAGCGTTCGATGCGCGGGTAGATCCAGCAGATCCAGTCCTGCGTGGGGCCGGGAATTGCCACGGCCTGCAATGTGAACTTCCCGGTCTGGCCCGCAAACGACGAAAGATCGATGTCCCAGTATTTCAGCGAGCCGTCGTAAGCTTTGCTGATTTCCCCGATGATGACGCCGTTAAACAACACGCGCAGCGTGACGCTTCTTCCCGTTGCGCCGCTGAGGAAACCGATGCGCGTGCGGAAACGGTCGCCGCTGCGCAGCGTTTCTGACACGGTGAAATCGCCGCTGATACTGCCGCCCGTGACCCAGCGCGGGTGCGTTTCGATGACCTTCAATTGCAGGCTGCCGTCCTCCAGCGCCGCGCCGTCGCGGTTCATTGCAAATCCGCGCGAGTCGGTATCAGGCCCGCCATAAGGCAGCGTTTCGGACAGGTCGTTGTACCAGTGTGCCGATGCGGCTGTGTCTGCGAAACTGTAGATGACCGTGCCGGTGGTCACGGCGACGATGACGGAGCGTGTCGTGCTGGTACCGTCGTTGAAGTTCACCTTCAGGGTATAGGTCGTGGTTACACTCGGGCATACTTCCTTGCTGGACGGCGATGCAACTCCGACGCCGTCAAGGAAGACTGAGGATACGTTACTGGTCGACCACGAAAGGGTCGTGCAGCTTCCGCTGGAGACGGTCGTACTGGCTGCCTTGAAATCGATCGTCGGCGTCGATGTCGCCGTAGCCGGCGGCGCCGTTGGTTGCGCCGTGGCGGTGGGCGCCGGCAGCGCGATGACGACAGTGAGCTTGTTGCCGAATATCGTATTGTCCGGCGCGGCGGCCCGCCATTCCCCGCTGAGTGTCCCGCTGCCCGACGCCGGCGCCCTCATCGGCACGCTCAGATCGACGACGTCGTTAGGTTTGGCCGGCATGAGCGGCACCGAACCGGGCGCGCCAAGCTGCGAACCGGATGCGAAGACCAGCCGGTAGCTGCTGTTCCAGGTGCAGGTGCCCGAATTGCGCACCCGCCATGTCTTGGTGAATGCGCCATTGAACGGGATGGTCGTGCCGTCGGCGACCGAGACGTCGGCAATGAACTGCATGTTCAGCACGCACCCGCCAGGCCCGGCGATGCCGGGTATTGGCGTGGGTGTGTGCGCCGGTGTGGGGGCAGGTGCGTTAGTTCCCGGCATGTTCGTGCTGACACCGACAGCCACTGAGGTTGCCATAACAGATTGCAGTGTCAATCCCACCGGTGAGCTGGCCAGGTTATTCTTATCGTAGGCATGCAGCACGAAATTCAACGGTCCCTGAATCAGCGGCGTGTAATAGATGGTCGTCTGATACGCCGTCGTCAGCTCGGTGTTGTTGGCGACGGCAACCAGCGTGCCGTCTACGGTCATCTCAACACGGCTCACCCCGGCCGCGGCTGTCGCGGAGACGACGATCTGCGCTGGCTGCCCAAGCGTAACGGTGGCGTAGTTGGCCGGCGAGATGATGTTTACCGTGACGGCATCCGATGCGGGCGCGCCAATGCGGCAGGCCGCCAGAAGCAGCGCTATGCAGACCATAGCGAGTGTACTGATGCGTGCTCTCATCAATGCCCTCTCATGATGTTATGGATTGCATGCCACCCAGCATGACGTGAAGCCAATTGTATGTCGACAGAATCCGCACGCTGCCGCACTTTTTGGACGGACGCCCGTGCTACCGGCGGCTGCCTGCTCGCCGCCAGCCGGCCAGTTGACCGCTCCTGTCACTACGACAAGCCGACAACCTTGCCGTCAACCAGGTCCACGCGCTCAAACCCCGGATGCGATGGCAAGCCGGGCATGGTGCGCATATCGCCGCACAAGGGATACAGGAACCCCGCGCCAACCGAGGCGCGGATGTCGCGCACCGGCAGCGTAAAGCCGATTGGCGCGCCCAGCAGCCTGGGATCGTGCGACAGGCTGAGGTGCGTCTTGGCCATGCAGATCGGCAGGCGCGCAAAGCCCAGTTGTGTGTACAGCCTGATCTTCTGTTCCGCTTCGGGCTGGTATTCGACGCTGCCCGCTCCATACAGTTCGCACGCGATGATCTCGATTTTCTGTTTGATCGACGCCTCATCCGGGTACAGAAAGCTAAAAGCTTTCGGCTTCTGACATGCCGCGACGACAGCATCCGCCAGTTCCACGCCGCCGGCGCCGCCGTCAGACCACACGTTTGACAGGTGAGCGCCTTCCGCGCCTGCGGTGATTGCTCGTGCACGCACCAGCTCGATCTCCGCCGGTGTGTCCGTCGTGAAGCGATTGATCGCCACCACCACAGGCACGCCGAACTTGCGCGCGTTCTGTATCTGCCTGGTCAGGTTCGCGCAGCCTTTCTCAAGCGCAGGCAGGTTCTCCTTCGTCAACTCTGGCGGCAGCGGTCGACCGGCGACGACCTTAGCGGCACCGCCGTGCATCTTCAGAGCGCGCACCGTCGCCACCAGCACCACGCAATCAGGCGTCAGGCCGCTGGCACGGCATTTGATGTCCATGAACTTCTCCATACCGAGGTCAGCGCCAAAGCCGGATTCGGTGACGACATAGTCCGCCAGTTTGAGCGCGATCTGGTCTGCCACAATGGAACTGTTGCCGTGGGCGATATTGCCAAATGGCCCTGTATGCACGAACACCGGCGATTGCTCCAGCGTCTGCATCAGGTTGGGCATCAGCGCATCCTTCAACAGCACCGCCATCGCGCCGGCGACCTTCAGGTGCTCCGCGGTGATGGGCGAGCCATCTTTGGCGAACGCGACGACCATGCGCCCCAGTCGCTCGCGCAGGTCCTCCAGGCTGGTGGCAAGGGCCATGATCGCCATGACCTCGGAAGCCACCGTGATATCGTACCCGCCCTGGCGCGGTATGCCATCCTCCTTGCTGCCTAATCCGATGACGATATTGCGCAGAGCGCGGTCGTTGATGTCGACGACCCGGTTGATCATGATCGAATGAGGTTCGATGTTCAGGCTGTTGCCATGGAAGATATGCGAGTCCAGCGCGGCAGCCAGCAGATTGTGCGCTGCGCCGATGGCGTGGATGTCGCCGGTGAGGTGCAGGTTGAAGTCTTCCATGGGGATGACCTGCGCGTAGCCGCCGCCTGCTGCGCCGCCCTTGATGCCGAATGTCGGCCCCATGCTGGGCTGGCGAATGCAGGCGAACACCTTGCGCCCGGTATAGTGCAATGCCTGCGACAGCCCGATCGTCGTCACCGTCTTGCCTTCGCCCAGCGGCGTCGGCGTGATTGCCGTCACAACGATGTACTTGCCGTTCGGGCGGCCAGCCAGGCGTTCGCGCACGTCCAGGTGCACTTTGGCTTTGTACTTGCCGTAATGTTCCAGGTCGTCATACGTCAAACCAGCCGCGCGGGCGATCTCGCTGATCGGCCTGACACGCGCAGCCTGCGCGATGTCGAGGTCCGCAGGCACCGGCGTCACTCTGGCGGGGCCGTGTCCATCGCTGTGTGAGGTTGCAGCCTGTTCGAGCGCCGCCAGTATCTTGCCTGCACTGACTACCGTGGGGTCGTAGGTTACATCGACCGTCTTCCTCGCATCATTCGGGTCGATGTTCACGATGCCTTGCAGTTGTGCCAGGGCGTTGCGGGTGGTGCCAATGGGATCGGTGGTAGATAGCGCGCGTATCTGAAGCTGAGCAGTCGGATTTGACAAGATGATTCTCCATGAGATGGCTTCTGAACCTATCTTACAGCCAACCGCGCTATTGATACAATATCACCCCAGCATGACCAGACCTGTTATTTTGATACCCACACCGGTGCAGGGCGGAGAACGCCGTTCGTACAGCATGGGCAAGGGCTACATCGAGTCGGTGATCGCGGCTGGCGGTGTGCCGCTGATGGTGCCTGTGACAATTGAGGAAAGGGAATTGCGTGCGCTTTACGATACCGCTTCCGGTGTGTTGCTGGCCGGGGGCGGCGATGTTGATCCCGCCGAATATGGCGAGGCGCCGCACGGTGATACGGCTCATGTCGACCGCGACCGCGACCGCGCCGAAATCATCCTCTCGCGCTGGGCGGTTGCCGACGATAGACCGCTGTTCGGTATCTGCCGCGGCATTCAGGCGCTG
>JAKALH010000540.1 GCA_021813225.1 Chloroflexota bacterium | reverse complement strand
CTGTCATACGGGTAATTCTCCAGGTAGGTCAGGCCGGTCTGCATCGACGCGGCGAGGGACGGGTCCAAGCGCACGGTCAGCGCCCCCTGCGAGGCGTCCAGCCGCGGGGGCAGCGCCACAATTTCGGTGCGGCTGCCGCCCCGGTCAAGCTCGCCGGCTGTGCCAATGACTTCCGGCGCGCTGTAATGGTTGACCTTCAGACCGCCGCCGGGCGCTGTGCTCAGGCGCGGGCGGCTGGCGTCGCTGTACTGGTCGTTGGATACGCTGAAGACCAGGTTGACGCTGTCGACGTCGCCGACGCGGGCCGTCCACTTCACGCTGGTCTCGCCCTGTGCCGGAATCGTCACGACCTGCGACAGCGGCGTCGTCAGCGTGACGCCGTCGGCCTGGCTCAGCGCGACAACCGCCGCCTGCGGCGCGCCGGTATTGTTGTTGACGACAGCGCCCAGTTCGACGACATCGCCCGCGACGACGAAGCGCGGCGTGACAGGGCGGATAAGCAGCGGTTTCGTGGCGACCACGTTGACAGTCGCTTCGCCCACGCGCGTATCGGCGTCGACGCCGACGGCGCGCAGCACCCAGGTGGTCAGGTTGTCGGGCAGCTTGATGGATACGCTGGCTTTGCCGCCAGCGTCCGTCGTGATGGCTGGCGTCCAGAATGCGGTATCGGCGAAGTTCTCGCGGATTTGCGGCGCGTTATTCGCCCCCGGCGGGCGCGCGGCCGGGGCGGCTTTTGGCGCTGCAGCTGCGCCAGGCGCTGCGGTGGCGGCCGGGGCGGAAGTCGGCGCGGCTCCCGCACTGAGGGCGAACGCATCCCGCTGTGCCAGTTGTTGCGCTTCTTCGACGATGCGGTTGCCGGAGACGCTCAGGCCGGACGCGGTCTGCACGCTGGCGCCGCGTTCGCCATAGAAAGCCTGCACGATGGCGTCTTTCTCGCGCGGCATCAGGTTCAGGATGCCCTTATCCACCAGGTCGAGCGAGAATTGCCCGACGACCGGCCCGCCGTTGCTGTCGGTAGCCTGCAGCGTGTAGTTGACGGTCTCGCCGGGTTGCACCAGGCTGCGGTCGGGCGTGAGGGTGATGCTGAAAACCTGCGTCACCGGCGCTACATCCAGGTTGATATAACCGACCTTGTAGTCGGCGCGGCCAGCCGGCGCGCCGGGCTGGCTCGCAGCGGCGCCGCCCGGCGCCATACCGGCGAACAGCACTACCGACACGTAGATATTGGGCGCGTCGCGGGCGGTGAGCGGCAGCCGGTAGACGGTGCTGCTGCTGTGCACCGGAATCACCTCGTGCCGCAGAATGTGCCCGCGCTCAACAGTGATCAGTGCGTAGTGTTCGCCGCTGAACGGCGACGGAATCATGATTTCGGCGGTATCGCCGGGGCGGTAGGCATTCCGGTCTGATATCAGGTTGATGCGGTCGTTATTCTCGCGCATCCACGGGATGAATTCGCTGCCGGTCGCCCAGATGAAGCGGCTGGATTGCACCAGGCGGCCCTGATCGTCGCGCCCGCGCGCGACCACACGATAAGTGCCGGCCTGCGGCGGTGTGAAGGTCGCGATGGCTTCGCCGCGCGCGTCGCTGGTGACGCTGGCTGTCGTCACCGGCACGTCGCTGGTCTGATAGCTCCATCTGCCGGTTGTCTCGTCGTAGGTGTTCTTCCATTCGCGGCGGAAGACGGACACTTCGATGCTCTTGCCTGCCAGCCGTGCGGCCTGCCAGCCCAGCGCTACCAGTTCCACCGTGGCCGTCTGACCGGCTTTTATCAGGTACTCCGGAAACGCGATGCCCACGTAATAAGTTGCCGGGTGCACGGTCACGCTGCTGCGCCCCGCGATAATCTGGTTATCCGCGCCGCTGACATTGGCTTCGATGCTGAGTTCCAGCGGGCCGGTGATCAGTGCTCCGCCGGCTCCGCGCAGTTCGAGCGATATCGGCAGGCTCAACTCCAGGCGTCCCTGGTCGTCAGTCATTCCATTGCCGCGGTAAAGCGGCTGAATTGGCGGCTGGTAGCCGGGATAACGCCAGCATACGTAGCAATACCACGGGTTGTCGCTATCGCTGAAGGTGTACTGGTCGAATTGCGGCGGATTGAAGGTCGTGCTGCGGGCGACGGCGTTCCACTGCACCGGCGCATTCGCCAGCGCGCCGCCCGACAGATAGTGGGCGTTGACGGTGGCTGTCAGTATGCCGCCGCGAACGATTTCGGCGGCGGCGGGCGTCACGGTCGCCTCGTATTCGGGCGGGCGGTAGGCCGATACGGTGAACTGCATGTAGGCGATGCCGCTGGATTCTGCGGCGGCGCTGACGTTATAGCTGCCCAGCGGGGCGCCATCGGCGAGTTTCACCACGGCGTTGAACGCCCCGTACTGATCGGCAGGCAGCAGCGTGTCCAGGATGTTCTGGCCCTGCGCATCGTCGACGCGCAACTGCACGGCCAGCCCGGCTGGCGGCAGCGTGTATTTCACATCGTCTTCGTTGCGCACAATGCCGCGCAGG
>JAKALH010000539.1 GCA_021813225.1 Chloroflexota bacterium | reverse complement strand
GCCTCTGCCGTGCGTCGTCGAATACATCGGCTATGGCGGCGGCCGGAGTTTTCCCACCGACTGGTTGCTGTGGAGCAGCGCCGGGTTCGCCCATCTGGTCATGGACACGCGCGGCCAGGGCAGCGCCTGGTCTCCGGGCGATACACCGGACTTTGAACCACAGGGGGCCAGCCCGCAGTTTCCCGGCTTCATGACGCGCGGAATCCTGGACCCGGCCACATACTACTATCGGCGGGTGTTCACAGACGCTGTACGCGCCATCGAGACAGCGCGCGCAAATCCGTCCATCGATCCGGCACGCATTGCCATTACCGGCGGCAGCCAGGGCGGCGGTATCGCGGTCGCTGCCAGCGGTCTGGCACCCAATGTCGTTGCAGCGTTACCCGATGTGCCATTTCTGTGCCACTATCGCCGTGCGTCTGAGATCACCGACAGCCACCCGTATCAGGAAATCGCCAAATTCTGCCAGACCCATCGAGACAAGGTCGATACGGTCTTCAACACGCTGTCCTATTTTGATGGCGTCAATTTCGCCGCTCGCGCCAAAGCCAAAGCTTTGTTCTCAGTCGGCCTGATGGACGAGATCTGTCCACCGTCGACGGTGTTTGCCGCGTACAATCACTATGCAGGCCCGAAAGATATCCGCATTTACCGGTACAACCACCATGAGGGAGGCGGGGCCTATCAGACCGTTGAGAAGGTGAAATTCCTCAGCGCTCTATGGAGCTGATGAGCATGCTGCTACCTGTCTCAGCCCAGATGCCTGTCGATTTCCGTGACCAGCCCCTCAAGATCGTCGAAGTGTACAAGGTCGCGACAACGTTCGAAGTCGGCGACGCGCCAGTTTGGTTTATCCAGCAGGTTCGCCAGCAGTTCTGAGCGCGTGAAGTTGCCGCGACCTTGTGCAACCAGAACGGGTTGTGTCAGGCGGCTGTAAGTGGTGAAGATTGCGGGCGTGAACAGCATGCCAGCCAGAAAGTAGAAAGGGGCATATTGCGCATCAGGCTGGTGGCTCGTCATGTAGGCATAACGTTCGAAAGCACGGTTGCCAGCGGCACCGAACAACAGTCTGGTGTAGTAGCGGATGCTCGGTCTCGACGTGACCAGGTCAAATAGTATCCTGCTCCAGGCGGGCACAAGCAGAAGGCGCAGTAACGCTCCATTTGCACGCGAGCGCATGGAGCGCACCGTGAAGCCAGTTGGTGTAATGAAGGTGAGTGTGCGATAGAGTTTTGGCCGTTCAAGCGCCGCCTGGGCCAGAAATTCGCTGCTCAATGATAATGCCACGGCATCGACCGGAGTACCCGATGATACCTTGCCAACGAAGTCATTCATGGCATCGCGATAGATACGCGGGGAGTAGCGCCGGTTGCGGCGCTCGCTGAAACCGAATCCGGGCAGGTCCAGTGAATAAACGCTGCGCATCTTCGCGTAGTGTTCGTAAAGCGGCTTGATTTCGTAGCTGGATGCCGCGGCATTGATGCTGTGGAAGAACACCAGCGGCGGTTGCGCCCGCGACGATGAAAGCAGTGAATGATGCGCCGGTGCAGACATGTAATACGCCAACCTGCCTGCTGATGTATGAATGTCATGCAATTCTCCGCTGAGCGCAGCAGTCATGGGCGCATCATGAATCACATAGCGGCGCAGGTAGGCGGCAACCGCCAGCCCTACACCCAGCAATGCCAGCAGGCCGGTCACGCCGATAACCGGCGCCAGATGATGCCCGGTTTTGTCATCATTGCTTCGTGGTGAACCGTTCATATATGCACCCCATACAGGTCAAATTCAACCATCTGTTAGTTTATCTCAGGCTAGAATTCTAAGAGCATGCACACGCTTCGCTTCGCGCCGCGGCTCCTGCTCTATCTGGTTGTGATTGCGCTGCCAGCACTCGCAGGCTGTCAGTCCAGCAGCACCGTTACACCGGCTATTACTTTACAAATCGTTCAGACGAATCCAGCAGCAGGCACGGAGCAGGCCCTACACAAACCGGCAGCGCCAACACCGACGCCGACTGCGACACCATGGCCCGCACCGACTTCCGTTCCTGTCAGCACGATCTGGATTGACCCCGTCCTGCCAACTGATCTGCACGATGAACTCGAACGGGCTGTATCAACGATTCAGGGTCGCATCCCGCAGGGAAGTCGTGGTATTACATCAACTTTTTCTTCCGACGCCGATATCGTCGTTGACTCCCATCCCACCGTCACCGGCACACTTGACATTGCAATCATCAGCCGAACTTACGCTGTCGCAGCGCCTTTCCCCACCGTCGCCGACAGTATTACGATGGATGCGCTGACGTCGTTCTGGCATGGCAACGCCCGTGCGCTCAACAGGCTGACCAACGATGGCTCGACTCCTACCCTGTATACGGACGCGGCGACCCGCGCCGGCCTCGTGTTACTGCTCGGTGAACCCAGCCGCGCTGCCCCAATCCGATTAGTGCAGGCCGGCACCCTTGTTACAGCAACCTGGGCGGCAAGGCCGGGGCAGTTCGCGG
>JAKALH010000055.1 GCA_021813225.1 Chloroflexota bacterium | reverse complement strand
AGATCCACCCCGCCCGATAGTAATCCGTTCACGACAAAGGCTGGCAGCATCATCCAGCCCGCTGTGGCGACCATATAACTCAGCGGCACGATAGTTGCCAGCAGGAAGCAGATAAAGAGAATCCACGGACCGCCCACGCGATCCATTAACCTGCCCCACACCAGCAGACCCAGAATCCACGAGATGGACTGCGCAAAACCCAGCCAACTGATGCTCTCGTACGAAAGCTTCAGCCGGTCCACAAGCACCCCGGGGAAAAAGGCAATACCGACAAGACCACCCAGCCCGAAACAGACGACACCCAGCAGGTAAATCACAAAGCGGCGATCCTGGCGCATCACGCGCCAGAGATCGCGCACATTGCCTTTGTAGCTCTCGACCTTCTCGTCCGCCTTACCGAGCTTCATGCGGGTAAATAACCATGCTGCGCAGATGCCAAACAACCCGGCGACCGGGTAGACAAAAGACGGCCCGAAGCGATCCAGTGCCGTGCCAATCAACGGCGTCGCGATGAGCATTGTAACCACCATACCCAGACGCACGATACTCAATGCCCGGCCGCGCACATCAGCCGGATACACGCGCCGGACGACCTCCACATACGCCGCACCCGGGAAACCGTCAGAGAACCAGAACACCGCCGCGAGGAGCAGGAGTCCCACGGCTCCGGGAACCAGCCCGGCCGCCATAAACGCGCCCCTGCCAATACTCCAGATAATCGCCAGGAACACCAGCAGGTGGCCGCGCGGGATGACCAGCACGCTGAATGCCGCCAGGAACAGGCCGATATAAACCTGTGCCTGATAGATAGCCAGCATGTCAGGCGAGGCGCCCATTTTCTGCAGGACTACCGGCACAAACAGAAGCGCCGCATTGAACGGTCCGTAGACCACCGAGGCAGTGATCTCCGTGAGCACATTACTGCGCGTCTGGTGCGTCATCGGGCCGGACAAACCCTGGACGGCGCGCAGGATGAATGAGCGGAACGAATTCATGCGCTGCCCTGTGTTCCGTGCAACTCGTTATAGGCGGACGAAATATCGCGCAGGTGCTGGTTGGCTTCGCTTAATGAGGACAGCAGCCTGTCCGTCGGCCGTTCGACCTGGGCAACCTCTACCTTCATCAGTGACAGCGGTATAGCCGACAATGTCTCAAGGCTGCGTTGCATTTCGGCAACGATCTGCTTCTCCAGTGCAACCATTTCGTCGCGGGTCTGCTGTCCCCTGGAAATGCGCACGTCGATGGCGCGCTCCATCTTGCGCAGCCGATCCAGGCGCCACAGCGCGCCGGCCATGTCCGCAGGAAGCTCGTTCGCCTGCGCCAGCAACTGCGCGCGATCTGCCCCGGCGGTTGAATTGTTTCTGAGGCTGGCCGCGATGCCAGATGCCAGCTTTGATGCCTGCTTCACGAGTTGGCGCTCCTCATAGGTGACACGCAGTTTGGGCACCTGCAGGAGCGGGGGCTTATGAAAAGCCTGCCGAACCGGGTTCAGCATCGATATCCGCCAGGCTTCGTATCCGCCGGGTTCTTCGCAGGCAACCATGACATCGTCACTGACGACATCAGCCAGAAAGATCACCGCAATGGCCGCCATCACGATGGCCGCAGGGATAGCCAGCAGAAGCCACGGCGCGTAGGCGACGATCAAGATCGCTGTACCGATAAGCGCAGCAATCACAATCAGCGCGCAGCCCGCGCCATTTCCGCCTTGTTCCTTCATTTCGCTGTCCTCCGCAATGCACCCAGATTATCCGCGATGAAGCGTTATTCGCAAAGCACGCACGATCGCGGACGACAGCAACGTAATCAACAGCGACCCGCGCACAATCATGGTCATCTTCATCATGCCTATTCTGCAACTGGTGCTGCTGGGATATGCCACCAATACTGATGTGCGCAACGTACCTACCATTGTGTATGGCCAGGATAACAGCCGGGCCAGCCGCGAACTTCTGGACGCCTACAAGGCTACCGGCTACTTTTCGCTGGATATGGTCGCGACCAGCAACCACCTGCTATTGCGACGGACTGGTGAATCGAGCGCAAGGGAATGCGGTCTTCGCGGACCCCTGAACCTTACTGCTGACAATCACCGACAAAAATGGCGGCTGATATCGCTTCAATGACTGAAGCGCGGAAGCACTTCCCTGACGAACAACTGCGCGCTGTCATTCTTCGGGAAATCTGCGAAGCGCAGGATGAAATGCTGTACGCCCAGCGCCGTAAAGCGCTGTAACTGTGCCGCGATTTCGTCGGGAGTGCCCACCAGCGCGCTATCCGGGCTGTAGAAGGGGCTCGCTTGCGCCATCTTCAGCGCAGCATCATGTGTGGCCGCAACCGCGACTGTTTCATTGCCCCAAGTCTTGACGATGCTGTCATAGTTGCGGCCCGCTTTCTCGCAATGACCGCGCAGCACATCCAGCAGCCCACGATAGTTCTCATAGGTTCCGCCGGGGAAGTTCCACCAGTCCGCGTACCGGGCGACGACATTGAGCGTCAACTGCCTGCCGCCACCGCCGATCAACAGCGGCGGCGCCGGATGCGGCTTAGGCTCACAGACAGCATCATCGATGCGGTAATAGCGCCCGTGGAATGTTGCGCGTTTCTGCGACCACATCGCGCGGATGATCTGCACGGCTTCTTCCAACTGATGGATACGCTCAGCCGGCGCCGGGAAGTCCATGCCGTAAGCCAGATACTCGTCGCGTTTCCATCCGGCGCCGATGCCCAGCACAAAACGACCGCCGGTCAGGGCCTGCAGCGTAGCGCCCATCTTGGCCACCAGCGCCGGATTTCGATACGACTGCGACATCACGATGCTTCCCAGCGTATAGTCTTTGAACAGTCCCGCCAGATAACACAGCGTGGTCCAGCATTCGTAGGTGTCGGTCGTCTGATCCTGAAAGCCAGCCCACGGGACGAAGTGATCAGCCACCCATGCTGATGTGAAATGACCGCGTAATATCTGCATGGTCTCTGTAAACTGTTCCACAAAAGCCGCGCCGGTTGTGCCATCCACCGGGAAATCGGGCACTCGAAAGCCGAATTGCGTCATGTATCACCTCGAATCTGTTTATACAACAGGATGTTGTAACATGCGTCGGCCCTGCGCAAAGCATAAAGCTGGCTGCCGACAGTGCTGACATCATCAGTATGATGAAGACAGCCTGCACGGGCACATAAGGGCACCGTTGTGAGTAACCTGGAAAAAGTATAATTAACGTATCAATGGCGATCATAAATTACGTGAAAGAGTGGCAGCGCATTGCACAGCGGCTGGATTGGGCAGTCGTGCGGTTAAGAATGCAGATGGAGATGGTTCAAACAGACGAAGAGCGCGCGGCAATCAACGCCAGACTGGAGTCGGTTTACCAGCAGATTGATCGCGCCCGTAACGAAGCAGATCGATTATCCGCAAAACGGCTGAAGGTCGATTGAGTTCACATCGTAGATGACCGGAGGATGAAGAGTAGTGGAGAAGGGTGCCACAGATGAAAGATGCCGGATTATCGCGGCGTAAAGTGTTGAAACTGGGCGGCGGTTTGCTTGCCGTTTCGCCATTTATTTACTTCATCCGCCCCACACTGGCCGAGGCCCCCAATCCGGTCATCGAACCAGCCAGGCGGCCATACGGACGCGCCATACAAGCTGGTCTGGCGGTTCGCGAAACGCCGGGAACAAAAGGCACGCTGGTGCGCTGGCTGAAGTGGAATGAGGTGATTGCGGTCAAAGGACAGACGGCCAGCGACGACAGCCCAACGACATACAACAAAATCTGGTATCAGACCGACGACGGCTACGTCTATTCCGCGTTTATCCAGACCGTGGACAACGCGCTGAATAAGCCTCTCGACAGTGTTGATGCGGCCGGATTCTGGGGGGAGATAACCGTACCGCTCACTGATGCTCGCGGCGGTCCCGGTGCGGGCTTTTACCTGGGGTATCGCTACTACTACGGCTGCATCTTCAAATTCATCGCCCGTAAACCAGATGCCGCCGGAGTAGTCTGGTACCAGGTGGAGGATGAATACAGTGGCAGGGGGCTATATGTGCGCGGCGAACACGTCCGCCCGATACCGCCCGATGAGTTCACGACCATATCGCCCGCTGTAGCGCCGGAGAACAAGCGGATTGAAGTCGATACCGCCAAACAACTGGTCACAGCCTACGAATCGGACAAGCCGGTATTCACTGTCCGGGTCGCTACCGGTGCGAACTTCCGCCTGAGCGATGGCACGGTGCGGTATTTCCGCACCATACCCGGCGATCATCGCATCTACAACAAAACGCCTTCACAGCACATGGTTGGCGGCACCGTCGGCGACACGGATTATTACGACCTGCCCGGCATCGGCTGGGTGTCGTACTTTACAGCCAGCGGCATTGCCTTTCACGGCACGTACTGGCACAACGATTATGGCCAACCGCGCAGTCACGGCTGTGTGAACATGCTGCCGGAAGATGCCAAATGGGTGTTCCGCTGGACGATGCCGGCGATGCCTTACAACGAGCGCTATACGCGCACCGCGAAACCCACTGGCGGCACGCTGGTGAAGGTTTTCTGATTACTGCGGATGGCGGACTTATGCAGTTACCCGCCATCCTTGCCGAAGCCGGGTCCTACTTATTCAGGCTCATCACATAGGCAATTACGTCGGCAATCTGCTGCGGCTGCAATTTCTTCTCGTCGCCGAATGCCGGCATCTTTTCCTTAGGGCTGCTTCCCGCCGGCGTCGAGCCATGTTCGAGGAACAGATCAAGGTTGGTTGCATACACCTTCGGGTCTTTGCTGACCAGCGTGTCGTCAATGGGGTTCAAGGGCGGGATGGTTCCGTCCGTCGATCCAGGGTTGTTGATGCCGCCCTTCCCTGCGTCGCCATGGCATTTCTTGCAGTTGTCGACGAATATCTGGGCGCCCTTCGTGGCATCACCGGTCAGGTTGACTGCCGCTCCCGGCCCACCGGGATTCGACGGCCTGGCCGGTTCCGCAGTGGCACTGGAAGCGCTGGTCGGTGCTGCCGTCGGCTGCGGGGTCGATGCTGCACCACAGGCGGTCAATGCCACCACTGCCATCGCAGCGGATATACTCAACAATCGATTATTTCGTGTCTTCATGTTTCCTCCTACGTATCTGGCTGAATAACGGGCGAATACTGGTTACATGCCTGCCTGAATAACGGGCTATTTCTTATTCAGGCTGATGACATACGCAATGACATCAGCGATTTGCTGAGGGGTAAGTTTATGCTGGTCTCCCCATGCCGGCATGGTCTCTTTTGGATTCGTGCCGGATGGCGTCGAACCGTGTTCTATAAACAGATCGATGTTATAGGCGAACACTTTGGGATCAGCGTTGACCAGCGTGTCGTCGATGGGGTTCAAGGGCGGGATGGTTCCGTCATTCGAACCAGGGTTGTTGATGCCGCCCTGTCCGGCTGCGCCGTGGCATCGCTTGCACTGCTCGGCATATACCTGCGAACCCGCTGTAACATTGCCAACCAGACTCAACGCCGGTCCCCCTCCACCGGGATTAGAGGGGCGCGCGATATTGCCAGACGCGGCTGTTCCACCGGTAGCCGTCACTGCGCTGCCCTGTGTTATGGCCGCCGTCGGCGTGGGAAGTGGCGCAACTGCCGGCGTAGGTGTGGCAGCCGGTTGCGGCTGTGACGGCGGCGCATTACGCCACTGGTCGATCAGTGCAAGCAGGTCATTCACCTGTTCCGGCGAAAGGACAGTGCCCCAGGTCGGCATCCCTTTGGACGGCCGACCGTTCATGATCGTGTCGCGATACCAGGAGTCGTTGAACTGATGCAGGCGGCTCTGATCGTTCAACGCGGGTGCGCGGCTGGTGCCTTTACCGTTCTGGCCGTGGCAGACAATGCACGTGCCGTTGAAAATCGCGGCGCCTTTGCTGGCGTCTCCGGCCCGCACCGTAACGGTGATTTCAGGCGCGGTTGGCTGCCAACTGCGTATAAAGGCCACCACATTCTTGATATCTTCATCGGTCAGCGGGCCGCCGTGCGACTGGTTCCAGGCCGGCATCTCTGTATTGGGCACACCGGAACTGACGACGCTGAATATCGTCCCATCGTCGGTGGTGTTGAGGAATTGCCGGCTGTTCAGCGCCGGCGCATCCGAACCCTCGCCGTCCAGGCCGTGGCAGGTCGCGCAGTTCTTCGTGTAGAGGTCTTTACCCGCAGCCACCGCGGCATTATTGTGATAGGTCTCCGCAGCCGTGATGCGCGCCGGTTCGTGGAGTATGAACACCTGGAACGAGATGAAAATAGCCAGCGTGAGCAGCGCCGCAGTCGCAATATAGGGCAGGTAGTTCTCGTTTGATCGCATAGGGCACCTCAGACGCGCGTCACCTGTGAGATGTCGAATTTATCGCGTCTAATAGGCTGGCTGGTGTCGACGATCACCTCGCCGCCAATAATCTGTATGGGGAACAGATCCAAAGGCCGCGGCGCCGGGCCGCTGACGACTTCACCCTTTGGAGTGAAGACCGAACCGTGGCATGGGCATATGAACAGCTTCTTGTCTTTGCGCCAGGGGACTGCGCAACCCAAGTGGGTACAGCGTTGCCACAGCGCCAGCAACCCGCCGTCCGGCAGACATGAGATGTAGAAACGCCCGGACTGCACATAACTGACCGTGTTTGGCTTGAACTCCTTAGCCAGGCCGGCGGTCACCTTGCTGCCAAAGCCTCCTGCAGGGATGCGCGGTTTCAGATATTCAAACAATGCGCTTCCGAATTGTCCCAACAGGGCCGCCAGCGAGATACCCCACACCGTTCCGAATATCTGGCGACGGCTGATCAGATGCTTTTCCTGCTGCCCGCGTGCCATCATTTACCTCCGCAATACTGCTTTCGCTGTTGCGCCGCGAATGCGCTCTTAAGCCCTTGCCTCATAGTCCGTCCAGCGGGTTGTAACCGTTCGGCATCTGCCATGGCAAATACATCTTGAAACCGGGGCCGCGCAGGAAGAAGCCGCTCAGGGTAAAAACAAGCGCCGAAAACAGCATAATCGTGAACAAGGCAATCATCAGTTCGCGCGTGGATGCCTTGCGCCGCCACAGGATGAATGCCGGTATGGCAACGATGAGCGCGATGATTGCCGCGGGCACTAATCCCTGCGCAATCCACTCCGGCACGATGTAGCGCAGGATTTCCCGCAGGCTGAAGGCGTTATCCAGCAGGATATAGGCTGACATGGCGATCATGCTGTATACGGCGGTCCACAACACGATCCGCTTGCCGCGCGGTGTGGAGAACCAGATGCCGACGTTCGCACGAGAACGGTCGATATAGGGCAGCAATACCAGGAATGTGATCAGCGCTGTAGGAATCAGCACGCCGGCCAAGGTGGGGTGCATATGCTCCAGCAATTCCTGCAGGCCGACGAAATACCAGGGGGCTTTGGCAGGATCGATCGTAACCAGCGGGTTCGCGATGGCCTCCAGCGGCGCCTGTTTTAACAGCGAGAAGAGAAACACCGCCAGCGTCACACCAAGTACCAGAATGATTTCAATCAGAAGCACTACCGGGAATGAGAAGACCGTTCCATCCGGCCCCTTCCCGACCATCGGGCCTTCGCCGTGCATCAGTTCGACCAGCGCATAGGTTTTATTGGTCCGCTTGGGGAATGTCTCATCAGTTACAGTTGGCAGGTCTGATGTCGCCATTGTGTACTCCCGTTCTCTGATCAGGCGCTAGGCTCACCCGGCTGCGCTGCATCAGCCGGCTTATCTTCGGTGGTGACGCCCGAATCATTTATCGCCAGGCCGCCATCCTTACGTACACGCCAGATATGTATCGAGACGGCCAGCATCATCAGCAACGGCAGGACGGCAACGTGCAACGTGTAGAAACGGATGAGCGCGTCCTGCCCGACTTCAGGTCCACCCAGCAGGAGCGACTTTGCGGTCGCGCCTACCAGCGGCACGTAGCCGGCGATGCTGGTGCCTACGGTAATCGCCCAATACGACAACTGGTCCCACGGCAGCAGATAACCGGTGAAACTCGCACCCAGCGTCAGCAGCAACAACCCGATACCCACCAGCCAGTTAAACTCACGCGGGAATTTATACGCGCCCGTATAGAACACACGAACCATATGAAGAATCACCGCCAGCACCATGAGGTGCGCAGACCAGCGGTGCATATTGCGCGTAAACTGGCCCAGCGGAATCGACAACTGAATGTCGAGAAGTGCCGGATACGCGCGCTCGACAGACGGCACGTAGTAGAACATCAGCAGAACGCCGGTGAAAATCAGCACGCCAAAAAGAATCGCCGATATGACGCCCAGCCCGAACGAATAACTCCACTTGAGACTTCTGCGATTCACCTTTACCGGATGCAGGTGCAGGAAGATGTTGCTGGTCATCACCAGCGAACGGTCAAGCGGGTTATCGGGCATGCCGTGCCGGAAGAATGAACGCCAGACGCGCGACTCCGTCAAAGGCGCCCAGCGGCTGCGGGTCTGCACACTCATGTAGCCTCCACGAAATTCACTTCCTCAGTGAAACGAAATGATTCCATCTGCACGGCTTCCGTCGGGCAGCGCGCGGCGCACAGTCCGCAACGAATGCAGGCGGTCGGGTCAAATAACATGGCCGATTTCACTGCGTCTGTCCCGGACTGGCTGTCAATGACAGCAGCTACAGGTTCATTCCCGGCCAGCGTCGCCATCGGCACCAGCTTCAGGCAATTCATGGGGCAGACGTCGACACAGCCGTTGCACAGGATGCATAGACTCCCGTCGAACACAGGATTGATCGTGCAGATCAGGCAACGACCGCCCTGCTCCTGCGCCGCCGGCTCTTCGTAGCCCAGCTCCACTTTGGCGATGCCGATACGCCGCGCAAGCGGAAGTGCAGGCGGCTCCCGGCGCGGCCAGCGCAGATAGTTGCGCAGCGGGCCGATGTCCGGGTAGTTGCGTTTCGATATGGTCGTGAAAAAAGCCTTGCGTGTGATGCGGGGCTGCACCTTCTGCAGGTAGGCATGGATACCCCGCGCAGCGCGCTGGCCATCCGCGACGGCGTTGATGATCAGGCGCGGCCCGAACGCAATATCTCCGCCTGCAAATACATCCGGCGATGAAGTCGCCAGTGTCTCAGGGTTGACGATCATGTTGCCGCGCGGTGTGAGTTGCACACCATCTTCCGGGCGCAGCCAGGTCAGGTCGCCAGTCTGCCCGATCGAAACGATGATGCTGTCGCATTCCCAGACCTTCTCTGAGCCTGGTATCAGTTGAGGGTTGAATCGGCCGCGCTCGTCGAAGGCGCGTGAGACATCCAATGTTTCCAGCCCGCTTACACGACCATCCGCGCCAATCACACGCTTGGGCGCCACGTGGTTGTGGATCATGATGCCTTCTTCCGCGGCTTCGGCAACCTCCACCGGATTAGCCAGCATCTCGTTGTGGGCCTCCACAACCATGCAGTGCACTTCCTGCGTGGCGCCCAGGCGGCGCGCCGACCGCGCCACATCCAGCGCAACATCGATATCGCCTCCACCCTGTGCGGCATGCCCAAGCCGCGCAGCCGTGCGCGCCACGTCCATGGCGACATTGCCACCGCCGATGACCAGAATGCGCCGGCCCAGGTCGAGGTTGTATCCGCCCAGGTTGACGTTGATCAGGAAGTCGACAGCGCGCAATACGCCGTCGAGTTGCTCACCTTCAACGTTCAGTTTGCGGCTGCCGTAGGTGCCGATGCCGATGAATACCGCGTCGAAGTCTCGGCGCAGGTCCGTCAGGGTGAAATCGCGCCCGATCGCGTGATTCAATTTCAATGTCGGTCCCAGGGCGAGGATGGATTGGATTTCGAGGTCGATGAGTTCGCGCGGCAGACGATATTCCGGCACACCCAGCCGTAACATGCCGCCTGCCACCGATGCAGCCTCGTAAATGGTGACATCATGGCCCAGCAACGCCAAGTCATGGGCACAGGTCAATCCCGCCGGACCGGCACCGACCACCGCGACACGTTTTCCAGTCTTTGGTGAGGCCTGGCCTGTGATTTTCAGCGAAGTGCGGCTGGATGGGATAGTGGTATTACCCAGATCAAAGCCAGCCGCAGAACCCACATACCTGGGCCATGCTGGTGACTGGCGGGTTTCGCCGCTCTCACCCAGATAGACACCGTAGCGATCGTCGACAAATCGTTTCAGAGCGCGAATTGCAATCGGCTGATCGATTTTTCCTCGCCGGCAGGCTGCTTCACATGGCGCTCCGCACACCCAACCGCATGTCGAAGCAAAGGGATTTGTCTCACGAGCGATCAGATAGGCGCGTTCATAGTCACCTTGCGCAATTGCCGTGACATAACCGCGCGCGTCAGTACGCACGGGACAAGCGAACTGGCAGGCAACAGTTTGCTGATAGTAAGTCAGGTCCGGTATTGATACGCGATAGTCGGGCTGATCCATGGCATGCAGCCTGCCCTTCAAGGGCATATTGCGAGTGTATCAATCGAAGGTGTAGATCAGGTGTATATCCGGTATCGATCCGGTCGCCTCATTCGAAGCGATAGCCAAATCCGCGCTCTGTGATGAGGTGGCGGGGGTCGCCAGGGTCTTTCTCAATCTTGCGGCGCAGCGTCCAGATGAAGTGCTTTACCTGTTCGACATCACCCGTGTTGGCATGTCCCCAGATTTCCAGGAGCAATTGCTCCGACGAGATCGTATGATGCGGGTGATGTGCCAAAGCCTCAAGCAGCCGGTATTCTGTCGGCGTTATGTCTATCTGACGGCCGGCGACCGTGACTTTATGCTGGTCAAAGTCGATAACAAGGTCGTCACTGCGCACAAAATGGGACGGCGCCAATC
>JAKALH010000538.1 GCA_021813225.1 Chloroflexota bacterium | reverse complement strand
GGTGGTGGCGGGTATGAACGACAGTCCGGCCAGGAACGAGACGGTGTCGCCCATATACACGATGAGGTTGCGGCGCGTGTCCAGAGGGGCGGCCTGCGGTGTCGTCGTCGATGCTTGTGCTGCCATGGCAGGCTGAATGATACGCGATATTTCACGCGCCTGCATTAGAATGACCCACTGGAGTGTAACCGATGGGAAAGACCTTTGCCGAAAAAGCCCTGGCGCGCGCTTCGGGGCAGACCAGCGTCAGCGCCGGACAGATTGTGGATGCGCAACCCGATGCGATTCTGAGCCACGATAATACCGCCGCGATTTTCCGCCTCTTCAAGCAGCTCGGCGTGGAGCGCGTGAAGAACCCGGAACGCCTGCGCATCACGCTCGATCACGCCGTGCCCGCGCCGACGACGCAGCACGCGCAGAATCACGCCGAGGTGCGCGCCTTCGCGGCGCAGCAGGGCGTGGAGCACTTCTTTGAGGCGGGGCGCGGCATCTGCCATCAGGTGCTGAGTGAAGAGGCCATGGTGCTGCCCGGCCAGCTCATCCTGGGCGCGGACAGCCACACCACCCATTACGGCTGGATGGGCGCGTTCGGCGCGGGCGTGGGCCGCAGCGAGGTGGCCGCCCTGTGGGCCACCGGCGAGCTGTGGCTGCGCGTGCCGGAGAGCATCAAGGTCACGCTGAACGGCCGCCTGCCGGAAGGGACGACATCGAAGGACTTCTGTCTGAAGCTGATCGGCGACCTGGGCGCGGATGGTGGCCTGTATGCGTCCGTGGAGTTTTACGGCGACGGCATCTCCAGCATGAGCCTGGAGAGCCGCATGGTCATCCCGAATATGATGGCGGAATTCGGAACGAAGAACGCCTGGCTGCCGCCGGACGAGAAGGTGTATGCATACCTGAGCGTGCCGCTGTCGCGCCGGACCGGGCAGGCGCAGGCTTCGCTGATCGCCGAACTGCGTGAACACGCCCTCTTTCCCGACCCGGACGCGACGTATCGCGCCGAGGTCACCTATGATGCCGGCGCGCTGGAGCCGATGATTGCCAAACCGCACCGCGTGGATAACGTGGCGCCCCTGAGCGCCCTGCGCGGCACGCGCATCCAGCAGGCCTTCCTGGGCACGTGCACTAATGGGCGCATCGAAGACATCGCCGCGGCGTGCGCGGTCATCAAGGGCAAGCACATTGCGCGCGGCACGCGCCTGCTGGTCATCCCGGCCTCATCCGAAGTGTTGAAGGAAGCCACGGCGCGCGGCTACATTTCCACCCTGCTCGACGCCGGCGCGGTCATCGGCGTGCCGGGTTGCGGGCCGTGCATGGGCAACCACATGGGCGTGCCTGCCGTGGGCGAGGCGACCATCAGCACCGCCAATCGCAACTTCCGCGGCCGCATGGGCACGCGCGACGCGGAGATTTACCTGGCATCGCCCGCCGTCGTCGCCGCCAGCGCCATCGCCGGCGTCATCGCCGACCCGCGCGAAGTGAGTCAGGGAGCGGAGTAATGCACCCCTGACCTGACCTCGAACGCACTTCAAATCTCATGAGACAGAAAATCAGCATCATCACACTGGGCGTAGCCGACCTGGCGCGTTCGGTCGCATTCTATCGAGACGGCCTGAAGTGGCAGACGCCTTATAAAGACGGCGAGGGTATCGCGTGGTTTCCCATGGGCGGCATCATCCTGGCGCTATACCCGCGCGGCGCTCTGGCGGAGGATGCGACTGTCGCCCCGGCGGGCAGCGGTTTCACGGGCTTTACGCTGGCGCACAACTGCAAGAATGAAGCGGAGGTGGATGCAGTGTTAGCCGAGGTCGCGGCGCTTGGCGCGACAGTCGTCAAGCCGGCGCAGCAGGTGTTCTGGGGCGGCTACAGCGGATACTTCGCCGACCGGGACGGCTACCTGTGGGAGGTGGCCTATAACCCCGCCTCGGCTTTTGACGAACACGACAACATCGCAAACATCTGAGGTGTCCTACTGATCACGCTTCTTCAGCAGGTCGGCGATGCGGGTCTGATCCAGATTCCCGCCGGCGGCCGCTGCGTTGTCCGGCGGCTGCTCTAAGCGAACCTGGCGAGTTTCGGATTCCACGGCAGGCTGCCCGGTTGCTGCGGGTTGCGCCGCCGGAGCCGCCTGCGTCCCCGCGGCAGCCATCCGCTTGCGGGCGGCGTCCAGTTGCGCCTGCAATTCACGAATTTCCAGACGCAGCTTCTCGGCCGCTGTGGCGTAGTTGTGCCAGCGGTCGCTGAGTTGCTGCGTGCGGTTCTGCGCCTGGTTAAACAGCGCCAGTTTCGCACGCGCAACGTCATCCTGGCCGGCATTCACGGCTGCGTTTACTTCCAGTTCCAGCGCGTCGGCCTGCGCGCGCGCGTCGCGCCAGGCCTGTTCGGCGGTCTGCTCGCGCGCTTCCGCCTGGCTCAGTTGACTGTTCAATCGATTCACGCGCTGCTGAGCGGCCTTGAGCAGCCTGGCGCTGGCTGCCGCCGGGTCGCCGGATACCTGCGGGTTGGCCCCGGTCACG
>JAKALH010000537.1 GCA_021813225.1 Chloroflexota bacterium | reverse complement strand
GTGTGCTCATGGCGATATCCCCTATCTTACTCCGCCGCTTCGCTGTCCGCCGGCAGGCGCGGCATACGCTGCCCATCCATGGTCAAGGGCAATGTGAAGTAAAAGGCCAGACCATGCGCCAGATTCTTCGCCCAGATGCGCCCGCCGTGCGCCTCGACGATGCCTTTGCAGATGGACAGCCCCAGACCGGTGCCGGTCACACGGTCAGCGTCCGTCACGCGGTAAAATTTGTCGAAGATACGGGGCAGAGCTTCTTCCGGTATCTGCGGGCCCGCGTTGTACACCTGCACCTCAAGCGTCTGGTCGTCGCGCACGCGCGCGCTGATGCGGACCATGGTTCCTTCAGGCGCATACTTGAGCGCGTTGCTGATGAGGTTGGTAAAGACCTGGTCGATCTGGCGGTGGTCGACTGGCACCAGCGGCAGGTCTTCGGAAACGTCGATTTCCAGGGGGTGTTTCTCCGTCGCGCGGCGCAGCCGCTGGACGGTAGCCGCCAGGATATCGGCCAGGATATTCCACTGGCGCTGCGGTTTGAGCGCACCGGCCTCGATGCGCGACATATCCAGCAGGTTCTCCACCAGGCGGTTGAGGTGGTCGGACTCCTCGTCGATGGCGGCGATCAGGTCATCGCGGGCGGCAGAATCCCAACTGACGTTGCCGCTGCGCAGGCTGGTTGCCGCCGCCTTGATGGTCGCCAGCGGTGTGCGCAGTTCGTGCGACACCGAAGACAGCAGCGCCGTCTTCAGGCGGTCGCTCTCCTCCAGCACGCGCGTGCGTGTCTCGGCCTGCGCCAGGATGACGCGCTCCAGCGCCAGGGCCACCTGGCTGGCGAAAGTATTCAACAGGCGTTCTTCCGCGGGGGAAAGCAGGCGGCTGTGCCAGATATGCACCTCGCCGAGCAGGCCGCGCGGTGTAATCAACGCCACCACCTGATCCGGCGTGCCCTGGGGAGGTCTGGCCTGCGCCGATGCAAGGAAAGAACGCGGCGCGGCGCTCGATTCGCGCTGAATGACGACATCGACCGCACGTGCCTGGAACACTTCCAGCATACTTGTCGCGGATGTACGCGCGATGGTGTCCTGGTTGCGCAGACCGGCCAGCGTCGACATCAACTCGTACAGGCGGATGACATCGCGCTCGCGCAGGCGGGCTTCCTGCAGGCTGGCCTGCGTGCGTCCGACGAGCTGGCTGATGGCGACCGCCACGACCAGGAACACGAATAGTTCAAGCAGGTCCTGTGTATGCGCCACAACGAAAGTAAAGCGCGGCAACGTGAAGAAGTAGTTGAGCGACAAAAATGAGGACAGCGCCGCCACGATGCCCGGCACTAATCCCCACAATGTGGCCGCAGACCCGACCGGCAGCAGATACAGCAAAGCAAGCGCGGAGTTGCTCAAGCCGGCCTGCAGCAGGTTCAGGATGCCTGTCATCGCTGCCACGGCAAGCAGCGAGAGCAGGCAGCGCCCAACCAGCGCGGCAATGCCGCGTCTGTAGAGCCTGTAAATTTGCAGGTATCGGTTCCGAATGCTCATTCCCAGTCCAGTATCACCTTGATGACATCAGCGCGACGACTGGCGGTCATCTGCACACCTTCTGCGAAGCGCTGCGCCGGCAGTCGCTGCGTCACCAGGCGCTGCAGGGCGATCTGCCCGCCGACCGCCAGCCCGACCGCTTCGTCCCAGCCGCCGGCGCTGGCGTTGCTGCCCAACAAGGTCAACTCGCGTATCAACACCGCGTTCCACGGGAAGTCGGCGCGGCTCCGCCCATAGTCGCCCAGGATCAGCAGCGTGCCCTCGCGCAAGACCAACCCGAACACCATCTGCAATGCCGCAGGAGAGCCGGTAGCTTCAACGACAGTCGGAACGGCATCGCCGGCCATGCCGCGGATTTCATCCGCCAGGTTGCCGCCGGCAGCATGATAGTTCAGCGTCCGGCTGGCGCCAAAGTCGCGTGCCACGGCGAGACGCTGCTCGCGCCCGCCCACGACGAGGATATCTTTCACACCGGCATGCGCCAGCAGCGCCGTCATAAGCAGGCCGATGGGGCCGTCGCCGGACACGAGCACCGGTCCGGCGCATTGGCCCAGGCGGTGCGTGGCGCGCACGCACACCGCCAGCGGCTCAATCAACGCCGCAGTCGCGAAGGGGAAGTCATCAGGCAGAAACCGCAGGTTGGCGGCTTCGGTCAGGAAATACTGGCCGTAGCCGCCGGGGTGCTCGAAGCCCACTTCGCCGCCATCGGCCCACACGTTATTCGCCACGCAGCGTCTGCCGGCCAGCGCACTATCGACGGCGGGGCCAACCGCATCGACAGTGCCCGACCACTCGTGGCCGGGAATCGCCGGATGGCCGGTGCGCTCCCATCCCGCCAGCATGACCAGGTCTGTGGCGCAGATGCCGCATGCGCCTGTGCGGATGCGCACCTGCCCCGGTCCGGGCTGCGGCATCGGCAGTTCGAGCATCTCAAGTTTGTTCACGCCGGTGTTAACAATCGCTTTCATCGTCATATAAAATCGC
>JAKALH010000054.1 GCA_021813225.1 Chloroflexota bacterium | reverse complement strand
CTCTACCCTCTGACTTCGTTACGCGCACAACGCGCGCACGCGCCGGTAGATGGCGGGCAGGCGGCACAGCTTGGCCGGCAGGCTGAGGTGGGCGCGCCGGCGGAACACGTCGTAGTCGTTCGCGGCGATGCAGTCGAGGATGTTGCGGTACAGCGAGATGGCCGCGCCGACGGCCAGGCGGCCTTCCGGCTTCAGCCAGGCGATGGCATGATAATCGCGCTCGTAAATTGCCTGCGCACGAGCGATTTCGAAACGCATCAGGGCGCGGAAGCGGTCGTCGACGACGCCATGGCGCAGGTCGCTCTCGCCGTAGCCGAAACGGCGCAGGTCTTCCTGCGGCAGGTAGATGCGCCCCAGCGCCAGGTCTTCGCCCACGTCGCGCAGGATATTGGTCAACTGCAGCGCGATGCCCAGGCGGATGGCCGAAGCGGCGGCGCGCGCGCGCCGCGCGGGGTCGGCGCTGACGGTGCCGATGATCTGCATGGAGACCAGCCCCACGGTGCTGGCGACCCGGTAGCAGTAGTCCTGCAGCGCGGCGAAAGTCTCGTAGCGGCGCACGTGCAGGTCCATCTCGCAGCCGTCGATCAGTTCCTCGATGTATTGCTGCGGCACGCCGTAGCGGTCGCGCGTATCGGCCCACGCCGATAGAATCGGGTTGTCCTGCGCGGGGCCGGGCAGCCGCGAGCGGGTGCGCCAGTCGGCCAGGCGGCTGGCGGCGCCGGTGCCGGGCAGCGGCGCATCGGCTATGTCGTCGGCGGCGCGGCAGAAGGCGTAGAAGGCGCGGATGGCGCGGCGCTGCTCGCGCGGCAGCAGGGCGGTACTCAGATAAAACGACTTGGAATGCTCGCACGTGACGGCGGCGCACAGGCCGTAGGCATCGTCGAGTTTGAGGCTGGCTCCCCAGTATGATGAGGACAGTCGGGCACGTTGAATCATGGTTGCTATGTCCTGTCTGTATCGCCGATTCCGGCGCGTACCAGATATTAAATACCAGGCCTGCCAAAATGAAAATCGGCTCGCCAGAAAGGCGGATACGATCGCTCGAAAATAGCGGTTTTTTCGCGGAAAAACAGGCGCGGCGACCGGTTGCCCTACGTGTCGCCGCCGACGCGATTTTCGAAGTTGACACCCCTGCGGATTGCTATACAATCAAATCAGGATGTACTTGCCAGCCAGAGTATCCCTCACCTTGTTCCCACAGGTGAACATAATTTTGAACGGATCGACCAGTTACACGAAACCAGGCACGCTTCGCTGAATGCGGAACGTGCCTTTTTGTTTATATCACTGGAGGTTTAGTTATGATGGACTCGAGCCACATCGGCAAGGTAGAAAAGGCGCATCGCTACGCACAAGAACGAGATCGGTTTAAGTTCCTCAATTTCCAGGTGGTTGTTCGCGGTGACAACGGCGAATATATCGTTACTTATGACCACGGCAACTGGGACTGCAATTCGGAATACTTCAAGGTGCACGGTTTCGACAGCCACACCATGGCCGTGGAGCAGTTGCTTGGCGAGATGCTGATTGAAGCTGCTGCCGAAAAGGTCGTCTGATACGATTGCAACACACTGATATCTCAAGCAGCAGCGCCAACTGGCGCTGCTGCTTGCATAGCCGCTCTATGCTAACATTATTGTTGTGTATATCGGGAACAAACGGCGCCGCAGCAGCGGCGGGTCAACCTGGCTGATCCTGCTGCTGATAGGCGTCGTTCTGATTGGCGGTTACGCCCTCGTCCAGCAAAGGCTGGGCAACGGACTCGGACTTTCACCGCAGAATGCCACGAATCTGCCCACGGTGACCCCCACCCGCAGCGTGGAAGATTTCATATCCCTGGCCGAAGAAGCCTACCGCAAGGGCGATTACCGCAGCGCCGTCGGTTTTTACGAGCAGGCCAGCCGGCGACGCCCCAACGACGCCAGCCTGCTGGCCTTTGAAGCGCGCCTGATGGTCTTCCTGGGCCAGGCGCCCAAAGCCGAACAGCGCGCCCGCAAGGCACTGGAGATTGACGCGCAGAACGCCCCGGCCACGGCGGTGCTGTGCATGGCCATCGACTGGCAGGCGCGCTATGCTGAAGCATTGCCCATCTGCCAGAAGGCCACCGAACTCGACCCGAAAAGTTCCATGGCCTTCGCCTACCTGTCTGAGGTGCAGACGGACAGCGGCGATTTCCGCAGCGGGCGCGCGTCGGCGCAGCAGGCGCTGCAACTGGACCCCAGGAATGAAGACGCCATGCGCGACCTGGCCTACAACTACGAGCAATCCGGCAGCTACACCGAAGCCATTTACTATTACGAGAAAACCCTGGACCTGAACCCCAACATGCCGCATGTGCTCATCGCCACGGGGCGTTCGTACGTCGTCATCGGGCAGGTGCCCAAAGCCATCCTGTATTTCAAACGCGCCATCGCAGTCGACCCGCTGAACGCCGAAGCCTATGACCGCCTGGGCGGCTCGTATTTTGCCATCGGGGAATACGATTTGTCGCGCCAGGCCTTGAACAAGGCCATCGAACTCGACCCGCTGCGCGTCACCGCGTGGACGCGCATGGGCGTGCTGGACTTTCAGGTCAACAAGTACGAGGCGGCGGTTGTCGATTACAACCGCGCGCTGTCCACCAGCCAGGCGCTCAGCCAGTCGCTCACAGCGGTGGATTACCTCAACTACGGCTTCGCGCTGCAACTGACGAACAACTGCTCAAGCGCCGTGGGCATCTTCAACCAGGCTGCTCTCCTGGCGCCCGCCGACCAGGACATCCAGAACAAGGTGAAGGTGGGCCTGAAGCGCTGCAGCCAGTAGAGCCTGCATTGAAGCAGCCCGGCGCGCGCCCGACTGTATTACCATTGAGGCTCATGAAACGCCTGTTGTGCATCAATCGGATTTTCCATGACTGTTAGCCAGACGCGCACGCAGATCACCGCGCTGTTGACGTCGCAGCCTGCCGACGCGCTGGCCGCCTACTTCGCGCTGGAGCACGACGCCCGCCGCACCCGCCTGGTGGTGAAGACCGACGGGCGCGGGCGCGCCGTCGCGTTCGTCGCAGTATGCCAGACCGGCATCGATCTGTTCCGCCCGCTGGCGGTGATGCGCGGCGACGACACCGGCGCCCTGCACGCCGCGCTGCACGAATCGCTGGCGCCCGGGCGGCAGTATCTGTTCAGCGCGCCGGTCACGCTGCGCAACGATATCGACCAGGTCGCCTATCTGTACGGCGAGTTGACCAACCGCATCTACACGCTGGCGCGCGGCGATTTCAAGCCGATCGTGAATATCCTGGTGCAGACCACCCGCTCGCCGGAAGGGCTGTTGCGCGTGGGCATCCGCGCCCGCGACGAATCGTGGGCCGCCGAAGCCGGGACGACCTGGATATCGTCGCGCTATGGCGAGATATATGTGCGCGTGGCCGAGAATTTGCGCAACCGCGGCCTGGGCAAGTCGGTCGTGTCCGCGCTGAGTAGCCAGTTGCTGGACATGAACCGCATCCCCCTGTACTCCGTTGCCGAGGATAATATCCCCTCACAGCGTCTGGCGCAGCGCCTGGGCTACCGCGACACGGGTGCCTGGGAGTTGAGCGGGGCGATGAGTTTGAGATGATTGATAAGGAGTGATGTTGTAACATGTCCAAACGCCGTGAATTGATCGAACGCCGCCGCCAGCAGGAACGCAAGCAGACCCTGCTCATCCTTGGGATCATTGTCGTCATCGCTGTAGTGGTGCTGGGAGGCGCCGTCATCATCAGCGGCCGCAACGGCAGCGCGGCGACGACCGTCGCGCAGTCTCCCGTGGTCGCGCCCGACCATCCCCTGCCGCCGAACGCCGAAGCCAATGCGCGCGCCTGGGGGCCGGCCGACGCGCCGATCAAGATCGAGGAATATCTGGATTATCAATGCCCGGCCTGCGGCGCGTATAACCGCAACTTCGAGGCCGGCGTGATACAGGCGTTCGCCGCGACCGGCAAGGTGCGCTACGAGGTGCGTGCCATCTCCTTCATCGGGCAGGAATCGCTGGATGCCGCAGCCGCCGCGCTGTGCGCCGTCGACCAGAACAAATTCTGGCAGATGCATAACGCGCTGTTCGCCAACCAGAACGGCGAGAACCAGGGCGCTTTCAGTAAAGACCGCCTGAAGCGGATTGCCGCCGCCGCCGGGCTGGACATGACGCAATTCAACGCCTGTTATGACTCCGGCAAGTATGCGCAGAAGGCGCTGCAGGAGCGCACCGCCAGCGAGAACCGCGGTGTGACTCAGACGCCCACCTTCTTCGTCAACGGCAAGATGTACCCCGGCACGCTCAATGCCGATGACTTCAAGAAGATATTCGCGCAGATCGCCCCCAACGTGAAGTTTTAAGGTCGCTGCTGGCCGAGGCTTCAGCCGGGCGAGTTCATCGGGTGCTAAACCCGACAGGTCATCTGACCTGTCGGGTTTCACCGTCGGAGGGCTGAGGTCACGCCATCCCGCAGATTTCGGGCGTCTGCCAAACGGGAATTCTGAATTGCGCTAGAATCGGCGATATTACAACCGGTTGCAATCGTGCTGTTCACCTGTAGCCGAATACTGCCATGTCTGCAGAAACGAGTGACCGTTCTGGTTCGAATACTTTTCACCAGCGCATTGGCACGCTCATCACACCCACCGACCCATACTGGGTACAGACACTGGAAGCGATCATCCACGCCAACCAGAAAGTTGGCGATGAACTGGTGCTGCTGCAACCGGCTGCCACGCTCGAAGACCTGGGCGCCATTCCCCCGGACGACCTGATCGATCAGATTCTGGCGAATGACCTGGATGCGTTGATCACCACACTGGTGTCCATCCCCGTGCTGCAGGCGCTGGTCGAAGCCGGCCTGCCGGTCATCGAACTGGCCGAGTCCGAGTTCCGCCATCCGCTGCTGACGGCGATGTCCAGCCTGTACGAGGGCGGCTGCATGGCGGGGCGATTCGTGGCAGAACGGTTGAAGGGACGCGGCCGGGCGGTCTGCATCACCGCCGGGCTGGAACACATCGTTGAGAAAGGCAGCAGCCGCTACCAGGGCTTTGCCGACGCCCTGCGCGACTACCCCGGCATCGAACTGGTGCGCGTGCCGGCCTACTGGACCTACACACCCGCCTATCACGCGCTGCTGAACAGCCTGGCCGACTGCCCGCGCCCCATCGATGCCATGTTCGGCGTTTCCGATACGGTCATCCTGGCCGCGCGCGACGCCGGGCGCAAGCTGGGTGCCATTGACGAGCATACGGTGCTGGTCGGTCTGAACGGCGACCCGCTGGCGCTGGCCGCCGTGGAAGAGGGCGATCTGGCAGCCACCATCGATACGGCCTCGGAAGAGCTGGGCGCGGAAGCCGCGACCGTCGTGCACCTGGCCGCGCAGGGGCGACCGATGCCGGCGCTCATCCAGCAGCGCTTCAAACTGATCACGCGCGACAACGTCGCGGGCATCGCCACGCGCAAACTGGTGGCGATTGCCGATATCCCCACGCACCTGGTGGGCTACAGCCGGCAGCAGGAACTCGACCGGCGCACCCAACTGGAAATCAGCTTCGAAATCACGCGGCAGATCGCGGCGCTGCTGGATTCCGGCCATCTGGTGCGCGTGATCGGCGAACTGGTGCGCGCGCATTTCAACTATGACTGGATGCGCATCCTGCGCTGGTCGCCCATCGAGCGGAAGCTGGTCCTGTATGGCGGCGAGACGTCGCCGGCCGCCAGCCTGATCCCGCTGGAGCAGGACTGGCTGCTGCAGCAGGTGTTCATCTCCGGGCAGGTCGCCTTCATACCGGATATACACACCAGCCGCCGCTGGCGGGGCGGCGCAGAGTGGGAGCAGGTGCGCGCGCGCGCCGTGCTGCCCATCCAACTGGGCGAGCAGGTAATCGGCGTGCTGGACCTGCAGTCGGCGCGCCCCATGCGGCAGCGCTCGCTGGAAATCGTCGGACTGAAGCTGCTGGCCAACCAGATCGGCATCGCCATCCATAATGTCGACCTGTTTGAGGAAACCACCGCGGCGCGCCAGGCCGCCGAACATGCCAACGAGTTGAAAACGCGCCTGGTCGCCAACGTCGGCCATGAGGTGCGCACGCCGTTGAATGCCATCCTGGGGTTCAGCCAGTCGATTCAGAAGAAGCTGGCGGCGGGCGAGACGCTGCAACCCGCCGAGCTGCTGCAGGACACGCAGTATATCTACAGGAGCGGCGAGCACCTGCTGAACATGATCAACGACCTGCTCGATCTGTCGCGCGCGGAAATCGGCGCGCTCAGCCTGTACTTCGAGCCGCTGCAGCCCTCGGCCTTTCTGCGCGAGGTGTTCGACGAATTTGTGAAGGTCGAGGCGGGTCCGGCGCAGGTGCAGTGGCGGCTGGATGTCCCCGCACATCTGCCGCTCATACGCGCCGACCACGTGCGCATGCGCCAGGTGCTCATCAACCTGCTTTCCAACGCCGCCAAGTACACGCCGCAGGGTTCGATTACGCTGGGCGCACGCGTGGAACTGCCGTACCTGCACCTGTGGGTGCAGGACACCGGACGGGGCGTGCCGTTCGAACTGCAGGGCCGCATCTTCGAGCCGTTCGGCATCGTGGGACGCAAGCGCCGCCCCGAAGGTATCGGCCTGGGGCTGAGCATCACCCGGCACCTGGTGGCCCTGCACGATGGCGTCATCACCCTGGAAAGCCAGATGGGCGCCGGCAGCACTTTCAACGTCTACCTGCCGCTGCCCGGTATGACGCGCCAGCCGGAGCGTCCGGACGACCGCGAGAGTGCTGCCCGCGCAGAGACGCCGGTCATGCTGGTGGTATCCACGCGCCCGCATATCCCGGCGCAGATTCTGGAGATGTGCAACGCCCAGCGCCTGACGCCGTGGCTGGTCAGCCGGCGCGCGGACATCGAGCGCGCCCTGAACGGCGGGAAACCCGCCGCCGTCGCCTGGGACCTGGCGCACGCATCCTCAGGCGAATGGAACCTCATCTATCGGCTGAGCGCGCAACCGGATTGCGCCGCCCTGCCGGTCGTGCTGTATGGCGACGAAGGAGAGGGCAGTCCCATGAGCGCCGGATTGACCTATGTCGTATTCAAGACCGACAACAGCAACACGCTGCGCGAATGGATCAGCGAAATCGGTTGCGACGAAACAGCCAGCAGCGCGCTGGTGGTGGACGACGACCCGCAGGCGCGCGCGTACTATCGCGACCTGCTGACGAGCCAGATGCCGGGGCGCAAGGTGCTGCTGGCGGAGAACGGCCAGCAGGCCATCGACCTGCTGCAGACAATCGTGCCGGCGCTGATTCTGCTGGACCTGATGATGCCGGTGATGGACGGGTTCCAGGTTCTGGAGCGCATTCGCGCCGATGTCCGCACCCAGCGTGTGCCGGTTGTCATCATCAGCGGGAAACTGCTGAATTACGAGGACATCCAGCGGTTGAACTACGCGCGCACGGTCTTCCATACGAAAGGAGTCTTCGACGCCGATGAGACGCTGAGGCTGATCAGGCAGTTCGACAACGGCGGCAGGCTGCTGCCGCAGCCGACCAGCCTGCTCATCAAGCAGGTGCTGGCCTATCTGCATCAGAACTACGCCCAGCCCATCAACCGCAGCCAGGTGGCCGACGCGGTAGGCGTGAGCGACAACTACCTCAGCCAGATTTTCCGGCAGGAAATCACCATCTCGCCGTGGGATTATCTGAACCGCCTGCGCATCCAGAAGGCGCGGGAACTGCTGCTGCACACGCAGGACTCGGTGACGTCTATCGCCATTCAGGTGGGCTTCAACGATTCAGCCTACTTCAGCCGCGTCTTCCATAAGTTGACGGGCCGATCGCCGTTGGAATACCGCCATAATGGTTCCTGAATTTTTGGCGGTGTATTGTCCAACTCGTGCGTTTTTTCTTGCAAGACAATTCTCGGAACGCTTCCTATAGTTGATATCATCGATGCCTTTATCGCTGGACAGGCCACCGGCCTGCCTTGCGAGTCGCGGCAGCCACAATAACCTGTGCGTGTTTGAAGTCTTCCACGTATGCCCTGAAGACGAATCCGGGCAAGCTGAACTGCGCGCCGGACGGACTGCGGAATCAGCCATTCGCCTTGGGCTGGCAGGAGGCGTGTGGACCTGAAAACCAAAGTGCTATTGCTGGACGAGGATGCTCTGACGCTTGAGTTGTATTCGCGGGAACTCAAAGGAGATTATCAGGTCTTCACGAGTATGAGCGTACAGGAAACGCGCGAGTTGCTCAGCAGGCAAAAGCCTGACGTCCTCATCCTGGAACCGGCCGTCAATGCGGGCGAGGGCTGGCGCCTGTTCGGCGAAGTGCGCACCGCGCCCAACCCGCCCGCCGTCATCATGTGCAGCGTCGAAGACGACCGCAAAGCCGGCATGGGGCAGGGGGCGCTGGCATTCCTGGTCAAGCCCGTGCTGCCGACGACGCTGCACGCCCTTTTAGACCAGATCGTGGCGAAAAGACAATGTCAATCGACCTAGAGGTTGGTAACAGGCTGATGGTTCAAACAGACAACCGCGCCGCAACGAGACCGGTTCTGGAGATCAATGATCTCAAAACGTATTTCTTTCTGGAGAAAAGCACCGTCCGGGCGCTGGACGGCGTGAACCTTTCGCTGCAGCCGGGCGAGACGCTGGGGCTGGTCGGCGAGAGCGGTTGTGGCAAGAGCATTATGGCGATGTCGGTCATGCGCCTGTTTCCGTCGCCGCCGGGCCGCATCGTGAACGGGCAGATCCGCCTGGTGCGGCGCGATCAGAAAGTTGTGGACATCGCCGAGCTGGACGCGCGTGGCAGCGAGATGCGCAGCATCCGCGGCGGCGAAGTCGCCATCGTTTTTCAGGAACCCATGACCTCGCTGAATCCGCTGCGCACCATCGGCGACCAGATTGCCGAGGGTGTGCGGGTGCACATGAAGGTCAATCATAAGCAGGCGCTCGACCGCGCCCTGGAGATGCTCACCAAGGTGCAGATGAGCGCACCCGCGCAGCGCCTGCACGAGTATCCGCACCAGTTGAGCGGCGGCATGCGCCAGCGCGCCATGATTGCCCTGGCCATGGCGTGCAACCCGTCGATCCTCATCGCCGACGAACCGACTACGGCGCTGGACGTGACGGTACAGTCGCAGATACTGGACTTGATGCGCCAGTTGCAGGTCGATTTCAACTCGTCCATCATCCTCATCACGCACAACCTGGGCGTGGTCTCGCAGATGGCCCAGCGTGTGGCCGTCATGTACCTCGGCAAGATCGTCGAGCAGGCCGAGACGCACGCCCTGTTCCATCAGCCCCTGCACCCCTACACCGAAGGTCTGTTGAACTCCGTGCCGGTGCTGGGACGCAAGAGCAAGCAGGTGCTGGTGCCTATCAAAGGCATGGTGCCTTCGCCGACCGAGATCATTTCCGGCTGCCCCTTTGCCCCGCGCTGCCCCCATGTCATGAGCATCTGCCAGGAGCAGCAGCCGCAACTGCGCGAAGTGCATCCGGGGCATCTGGCGTCCTGCTGGCTGTACGAGAAGTAGTTTGTTGGATAGGAGTGAAAGGAGGTACCCGAAGAGATTTGCCGAAAACCAGTCCGAGTGTTTTCATGAGGTAATCGATTTACTGTTGTTGCAGATCCATTTCGCTCATCGTCACGCGCGGCCAGCCCGTATGCCGGCCGGGCGTGCTCAGGAAGGATGATGTTCAGGAGAGATAAGACATGCGAAAACTTACGCGCCGACAGTTAATTAAGATCACGGCGTTGAGCAGCGCAGGCGCCCTGCTGGCAGCCTGCGGCGCTACGCCAACGGCGACAACGGCGCCGGCGGCTACCACAGCCCCGGCAGCCACTACGGCCCCGGCGGCGACAACGGCGCCGGCGGCTACCACGGCCCCGGCGGCCACTGCCGCGCCGGCAGCCGCCAATGTGAAACCGCCGATTCCGTACCCGCCGCCGAACAAGATCAGCGTGGGCGGCGGCGGCGTCGCCCGGCACCAGCCGATCAACCAGATTGTGACCTACAAGGCGCTGCCCGCCTACAAGCAGGCCGCCTGGATAGACACGTTCGTCTCCAGCAACAAACTGCCGCAGGTCAAGGACCGCCTGCCCAAGGAACCCGCGGTGTACCTGACGTCCGGTATGCAGGACGGCCCCGGCGTGTACGGCGACCTGTGGCGCGGCTTCTCGGCCTGCCCCACCGCCGGTTACAACAACATGGCCGGCGTCACTTCCGGCTGGTTCGGCATCGAGTCGTACACCACGAACTACGGCTCGCTGGTCAAGACCGGCCCGCTGTTCCGCGCCGACCAGGACATCGAGCCGTTCCCCGAACTGGCCAAGAGCTGGGAATGGTCCGCCGACGGCAAGCAGCTCACCATGCACCTGATCGAAGGCGCCAAGTGGTCCGACGGTGTGCCCTTCAACGCGGACGACATCATGTTCACGTGGGAAGGCTACATCACGGACAAAAACGTGAACTCGCCGCGCAAGCTGGACTCGTACAAGTACGGCAGCACCGACACCACGCTGGAGAAGGTGGACGACTACACGGTGAAATTCACATTCGGCGCATCCAAACCGCTGGGCGTATACTACAACATGAACGACGGCAACTGGATCACCGAACCCGCGCATATCCTCAAACCCCTGCACCCGAAGTGGAGCACCGCCAGCCCGAAGCCCACCTACAAGGACTTCGAGAACGCGCTGCCGCCGGATCATCTGCCGCTGGTGACGGTGGGGCCATGGGCCATCACCGAGTACAAGACCGACGAGTTGATGATCATGCGCCGCAACCCGTATTACTGGAAGGTGGACGAGACCGGCCAGCAGCTCCCGTACTTCGACGAAGTGCAGTATCGCAAAGGCCCCAGCGGCGTGGGACGCGACCTGTGCACCATGTCCGGCGACTGCGA
>JAKALH010000536.1 GCA_021813225.1 Chloroflexota bacterium | reverse complement strand
TGTACCGCCTGTTTCCACATGCGCTTCGCGCGCGCGGCGCTGTATGCCGCCGAACACGGCTTCACGGTGTTCACCAGCTCGCTGGGCATCTCCCGCTGGAAGGACATGAACCAGATCAACGATTGCGGCCACCGCGCCGCCGCACGCCACCCCAACCTGCGGTACTGGGACTACAACTGGCGCAAGGGTGGCGGCAGCCAGCGCATGATCGAAATCGCCAAATCCGAACAGTTCTACCAGCAGGAATATTGCGGCTGCGTCTACTCGCTGCGCGACAGCAACCGCCACCGGCTGGCGCAAAACCGTGAAAAAATCGTCCGTGGCATCAAATACTATGGGCGGGACAGCGAACCGGCAACGCGCGAACGCCCGGAATCAGGCGAATAAACCCGCGCAGCTCCGCAGCGCGGGACACACAGCCCCGGCATAAAAGCGCTGGATCTCGCCCCCGCAGGGAGACGGGCAGCCCCGCGCGCCTCCCCAACGACACGCCTGCGCCGTCAATCCCTGCCCAGCATCGCCCGAATCTGCGCCAGACGCTGGTTGCCTGTTTCTCGCGCCTGACGGGCGTCGGCCACGGGCTGATCGGCACGCTGCAGTGTTTGCGCATCGATCTCGGCAACGAACCGCGACGGTTCGCACCCCTGCCAGTCGCCGCCACGTTTCCGGCGCTGACAGTAACTCAACGTCAGTGAGCGCTGCGCCCGCGTAATGGCAACGTACATCAGGCGGCGTTCTTCCTCCAGCATGCCGGCCTCGACCGCCTCACGGTGTGGCAGAATGTCCTCCTCGACCCCGATCAGAAACACGTGAGCGAATTCAAGCCCCTTGGCGGCATGAATGGTCGACAGGCGCACCGCGTCAGCCCCCTCGTCGTCGCGCCCGTCGAGCAGGTTGATCAACGCCACGGTCTGCGTCAATTCATTGAGGTGCTTTTCATCCATCTCGCCTTTGCGCGTGATCCAGGCCACGAATTCCTGCACCTGATTCCAGCGGTTCTGTGCCGCCCGGCCTTCTTCGTGATCGAACAGCCAGTTTTCGTAACCGATGTCGCGCAAAAGTTCCTGCAGCAGTTCGCCAGGCGGGGTGCGCAGCACACGTGCTTCAAGGCGCTGAATGTACTGACAGAACGTCAATAACGGTTCGAGCTGCACCGTCGGTGTCGATGCCTGGAAGCCGGCCTCGAAGGCGGCAGCGAACAGGCTCAGACCGCGCGTCCCGGCATATTCGCCCAGCTTTTCCAGCGTGGCCGTGCCGATACCGCGCCGGGGCGTGGTAATGGCGCGAATGAACGCCGGATCATCGTCGGCGTTGGCTATCAGGCGCATATAAGCGAGCACATCCTTGATCTCGGCCCGGTCGAAAAACGATTGCCCACCCGACATTTCATAAGCGATCTTTTCCTCCCGCAACACCTGCTCCAGCACGCGCGCCTGGTGGTTGCCGCGGTACAGGATCGCATAGTCGCCATAATGGGTGCGGTGGGAAAACTTGTGCGCCAGCAGGCGCATCACCACCATCTTCGCTTCTTCGGCGTCGTCTTTCGCCACCAGCACCTGCACCGGATCGCCCAGCCCGTGCTCACTCCACAGCTGCTTGTCGTACATGCGCACATTGTTGGCGATGACGCTGTTGGCCGCCTGCAGGATGCGCAACGAGGAACGATAGTTCTGCGTCAGCTGGATGACCTTGAGGCGCGGAAAATCCTCATGCAGACGACGCAGGTTGTCAGCATCTGCGCCGCGCCAACCATAAATGGCCTGGTCATCATCGCCCACAGCAGTGAATGCGCCCGACACACCGCACAACAGTCGGACCAGCGCATACTGACAGGCATTGGTGTCCTGATACTCATCCATCAACACATAGCGGAACGTCTTGCGCCAACGTTCGAGCATCTCGGGCCAGGCGGAAAACCATTCGACCGGCAAACGGATCAGGTCATCGAAATCAAATGCCTGATAGGCGCGCAGGCTGTCCTGGTATGCCTGGTACAGCCGGGCATCGTGGGCATCGGTTTCATCTTCGGCGGCGGCAAGCGCTGCCGAAGGCCCGAGCATGGCGTTTTTCCACTGGCTGATGCGTCCCTGCACCCGGCGCAGCGACTGCCGGTCGGTATGCTGCATCAACCCGGCCAGCACCTGCAGCGCATCGGCCGAATCGAGCACCGAGAACCCGGGCTTGTAACCGGCAACTGCGGCTTCACGCCGCAAGATCTGCAACCCAAGCGAGTGGAAGGTGCTCAGGGTCAACCCGCCCAGCGGCCGGCCCGGCAACAGTTTCGCCATGCGACTGCGCATTTCCTGCGCCGCCTTGTTGGTGAAGGTAATGGCGGCGATGTGCTGCGGAGCATAGCCGCAGGCATCGATCAGCCAGGCAATCTTGCGCGTAATGACGCGTGTCTTGCCCGAACCGGCGCCGGCGAGTACCAGCAGCGGCCCGTCCAGGTAACGCACCGCTTCGTTCTGTGCGGCATTGAGCAGATCAGACACAGGAATTCGCCATACGACAAAAAGACAGGGAACAGGCACCGCTGCGGC
>JAKALH010000053.1 GCA_021813225.1 Chloroflexota bacterium | reverse complement strand
TACGGGATGCTGTCTGCGGACTTCTACGCCCGGTTCAGATCGGGGCAGTTGGGAGACGATGCGGACTATTTTGAATGGGCGGTTTACTGCGACCTGCGCGACAGCGCGCTGCGCTATCTGACGCTGATCGGGAAAACCCCGGCGCAATGAACCCGGCCGAGTACCTCGCCGAACTCCAGACATGGCTTGTGACAAGTGCCACGGTCGAGTTATTCACCATCCTATCGATATCAGTGGATGAATGGCAGGCAGACACAACTGTACCGGCGCTGGGATAACATGGCGCACTATCCGCATCTTGACAATGCCCCGCACCATGTTCATATCGGCGCCGAGAACACCGTTCAGCCCGGTATACTATTGAGCGCGCTTGAGTTGTTGCGTCAAATCGAACGCGAGATAGCCAATCCGGCAGGCTGAAGGCCGTATTGGGTACAACGCCGCAGTTCCTGACGATTAACGCGCAGATTCCGGTAGACGGCGGGAACGACCGGGTGATATAAAGAAAGCCGATATTGCCCGCACGGAGGCGGCTGACCATGATCTTCCATGACCTGCAGATTGGCGCGTGGGAATACAGCCCCGAACGGGCGCAGGTGATCGTGCTGTCGTCGCCGGTCGGCCGTATGCGCCGGCCGCTGACCGTGCGCTGCAACTTCGCCCGCTTCGACGCGGCCGCCGCGTTTTTCCTGCAGTCGCAGTGGTTCAGCAGCGCCGGCTTGTCCGGCAGGCTGCGCCGGCTCGGGCAGGAACTGGCCGGCGTGCTGCTCCCCGACCCCATCCTTGCCGTGGTCAAGGACAGCCTCAAGGCGATTCCGGCCGGCAATGGCCTGCGCCTGCGCCTGTGCTTCGACGAACGCATGGCCGACTGGCCGTGGGAGTTCGCGACGTGGCCCGACGCGGCGGACGCGCCCGACGAGGCCGCCTTCATCGCCCTGAGCGAGCGCGTGTCGCTGGTGCGCGAAGCGCCGGCATTTCTGCACGCGGCGGGTTCCACGGCGCCGGAGGGCGAGATCGAACGCATCGTTTTTGCCGGCACATTCTGGCAGACCAACTCGGCAAGAGACGACCACTGGGGCGTGCAGGGCGAATACATCCAGTTGCAGCAGTCGCTGGTGCACGTGCAGCACTTCGCCTCGGTCGAGTTCTGCGAGTCCACGGAGATCGAAGTGGCGCTCAACTGGCCGGCCGGCATCCTGTACTACTCGGGCCACGTCGACCCCGGCGAGCAGGGCGCGCATCTCGTGACGCTGGTGGCGGACGGGCAGACGCCCGAGCCGCTGCCGGTGCAGCGCCTGGCCGAACTGATGGCAAAGGCGCAGACGAAGCTGGCCTTCTTCAGCGCGTGCAACAGCGCGCAGCACGAGTTCGCCGACCCGCTGTTGAAGGCGGGCCTGCCGGCGCTGATCGGGTCGCTGGGGATGGTGTCCAACTACTCCAGCCCTGTGTTCGGCAGCATCCTGTTCTCGTCGCTGGTTGTGGGGCTGAGCATCGACGAAGCCGCCGCGGCGGGGCGGCGCGCGGTGCAGCAGTCGCGCTGGGGCAGCGACCCCAACTACGAGTGGGGCGGCTTCGTGGCGTACCTGCCGACGAGCCGCGTGGTGCTGTTCCCGCGCGCCGGGTCGAACGCCATTCAGGAGCACCAGTACGCGGAGCGGCTGACCAGCGCGCTGGCGACGCACTTCGACCTGGACGACCTGAGCAACCTGTGCTTTACGCTGCAGTCATCGCGCGCGGAATTCGCCGATCTGGAGTACGAGAACCTGGCCGGCCAGACGCGCCTGGTGAAGGCGCGCGAACTGGTGCAGTGGTGCAGGCGCCGCTCGCTGTTGAGCCAGCTCGGCCAGCGCATCCGCCAGGAACGCCCGCTGCTGGAATTGGGCGAGATGGGCGGGTGAGGGGTCGGCGGCGCTGTGTGGCCCTGGGTTCCCGCGTCCGCGGGAACGACGACATGACACCCGTCATTCCCCGCGCAGGCGGGAAGCCACGCCGCTGCCCCGACGAACCGCCGCGGCGCTGTGCCGCCCTGGGGTTCCCGCATCCGCGGGAACGACGACATGACACCCGTCATTCCCCGCGCAGGCGGGAATCCATGCCGCTGCCCGGACGAACCGCCGCGGCGCTGTGCCGCCCTGGGTTCCCGCGTCCGCGGGAACGACGACATGACACCCGTCATTCCCGCGCAGGCGGGAATCCACGCCGCTGCCCCGACGAACCGCCGCGGCGCTGTGCCGTCCTGGGTTCCCGCGTCCGCGGGAACGACGACATGACGCCCGTCATTCCCCGCGCAGGCGGGAAGCCACGGGAGTGATGGCGGCGCGAAAACGCACTAGAATGGCCGCGGAGACATCGCATGAACCAACCTGACAACAAACCCGCCGTGGGCTTTGTGGGCGCGGGCGTGATGGGCCGGCCGATGGCGTCCAGCCTGCTCAGGGCCGGCTACCCCGTGACCGTCTACGATATCGACCCCGCGCCGCTGCAGGCGCTGGCCGCGGAAGGCGCGAGCATCGCCGCCAGCGCGGCCGCGGCGGCGCAGGGCTGCGACCTGTTTATCACCATGCTGGTCGACGACGCCCAGTTCACGGCCACGCTGTTCGAGCCGGGCAACGCCGCTGCCAGCCTGAAAGCCGGCGCCACCGTCATCGGCATGAGCACCATGAGCCGCAACACCGTGCAGACCGTCGCCCAATGGCTGAGCGGGCGGGGCGTCCATTACCTCGACGCGCCCGTCAGCGGCGGCGAGAAAGGCGCGCGCGCGGCCACGCTCACCATCATGGCCGGCGGCCCGGTCGAGGTCTTCGCAGCCTGCCGGCCCGCTCTGCTGGCGATAGGCGCCAACACCGTTCACGTCGGCCCTGACGCCGGCGACGGGCAGGCCGTCAAACTCGTCAACCAGTTGATGGTCGCCACGCAACTGCTGGTGGCCGCAGAAGCCCTGGCCTTCGGCGCGAAGCTGGGGCTGGATAAAGACATGCTGTTCGACATCATCGGCCGCAGCGCCGGCAGCAGTTGGATCTTCTCCGACCGCGGGCCGCGCATGCTTGCGGAATCGTTCGCGCCGCCCAGGAGCGCGCTGGCGATCCTGAACAAGGACATGGGCTACGTGCTGGACGCCGCTGACCGGGCGGGCTTTCCCCTGCTGCTGCCCGCGCTGGCGCAGCAGGTCTACAAAATGGGCATGGCGATGGGCTACGGCAGGCTGGACGACGCGGTGCTGATCAAGGTCGTCGAGAGGCTGGCAGGAGCGGACAATCAGGATGGCGCAGGCGATATCCAAAGCCGAACTGCTGGCCCGGCTGCCGCCTGAGCCGGACGAAGCCGCGCTGCTGCCCGAAATCCGCCGGCGGGTCGATGCGGGCGGGCGCAAGCTGGCCGTCATCGACGACGACCCGACCGGCGTGCAGACGGTGCACGATGTGGCGCTGCATCTGCGCTGGCACATCCCCACGCTGGCGGCGGCGCTGCGCGATCCGGCGCGCCTGTTCTTCCTGCTCACCAACTCGCGCAGCATGACCGGCCCGGAAGCGGCGCGCATCAACCGACAGACCGCGCGCATGCTGGCGGAGGCCGCGGACGAAACCGGCGTCCCGTTCGTCGTCGCCAGCCGCAGCGACTCGACCCTGCGCGGGCACTACCCTGCCGAGGTGCTGGCGCTGCAGGACGGCCTCGATCGCAGTGTCGACGGGCACCTGCTGGCGCCGGCGTTCTTCGAGGGCGGGCGCTTCACCATCGCCGACACCCACTACGTCGCGACTCCAACGGCGTCATCCGACACGCTGGTCGCCGCCAGCGACACGCCCTTCGCCAGGGATCGCGTCTTCGGCTACGCCACCGCCTGGCTGCCCGGCTGGGTGGAGGAGAAAAGCGGCGGCGCCGTCAAGGCGGCACAGGTTGCCAGCCTCGGCCTGGAGCTGATCCGCGCAGGCGGTCCGCAGGCGGTGGCCGATGCGCTCATGAAGATTGGCGGCGGCGCGCCGGTCGTGGTCAACGCCGCCGGGTATGGCGACCTGGCCGTCATCGTGCTGGGGCTGCTGCAGGCGGAAGCCGCCGGCAAGACCTTCCTGTACCGCACCGGCGCGAGCTTCGTGCGCCTGCGCGGCGCCGTCGAAGCGCAACCGCTGCTCGCTAGCGCGGCCATCCTCGGCGACGCTTCCGGGCGGGCGCGCGGCGGCCTGGTCGTCGTCGGCTCGTATGTGCCGGGCAGCACCGCGCAACTGGAACAACTGCTGGCGCTGCCCGGCGCGCAGGGCGTGGAACTGTCCGCGCCGCGCTGCGCCGCCAGCGAGGAAGAAGCCGCCGCGCTGGGGCGCGACTGCGGCCAGCGCCTGGAACGCATCATCGGCGCCGGCGGGGTCGGCGTGCTGTATACCAGCCGCGGCCTGGTGACGGGCAGCGACGACGAAGCCAACCTGGAGATCGGCCGGCGCGTATCGAACGCGCTCGTCAGCGCCATGCAGGCGGTGGCAACCTGCCCGCGCTTCATCGCCGCCAAGGGCGGCATCACCAGCCACGTGGTGGCGCAACAGGGCCTGGGCGCGGACAGCGCGCGCGCCATCGGCCAGATTCTGCCGGGCGTGCCGGTGTGGCGGCTGGAGAGCGGGGCGCGTCTGCGCTTTCCCGGCGTCCCGTATATCGTGTTTCCCGGCAACGTGGGCGGGCCGGACAGCCTGGCCGTTGCGGTAAGCCAGTTGATGGCCGGTTGAACGGGTGAATCGGAAGGAGAGTGACGTGAGTCAGGATACCGTGATTCGCACCGCCATCGCGCCCATGCTGTCGGTGTGGAACGGCGCGCGGGTGGTGGAGTTCTATCAGGCGGCCTTTGGCACGACCGTGTTGTACCGGCTGGACGGCCCCGCGCTCGCGCCGCTTCAGCCCGGCTTCAATCCGTCGATGCGCTGTTCCAGCGCGCTCAGACGTTCGGCGATGTGCTGCAGGCTGTGCTGGCTGCGCTGCGCCACGTAGATGGATTTGCCCGCCTCGCGGCCCAGCTCCTTCAGGCTGCGCTGCACCGGCGTGGTGTAGCCCTTGCCGCTGCGGCGCGGGCCAAGCGCCAGCACGCCGCACAAATCCAGCGCGCGGGTGCCCACCACCAGCGGCACCATGAACGACAGGCCGGCGCCTTCGGGCGGAGCGATGACATTGCCCTTGTGCAGGTTCTCTTTCATCGCCACATCCAGCGCCAGTTCGGGCGGCAGGTTATCTTCCGGCGCGGCGCGCTCGGCCAGCATCAGCCGGTTATCCGGCAGGCGCAGATACACGCCCGCAGAGAGCAGGTCGAGCTGGCGGGTTACATCGACGACCAGCATATGCAGCAGTTCCGCCGGCCCCAGCATGGCCTGGACTTCCAGCGCCAGGAAAGCGTACGTCTCGTTGAAGTTCATCTCCTCGGGCTTGAACGAGCGGTCGACCAGGCGCTGAATCCAGCCGCGCAGGGGGTTGAACGCCACAACCGGGAAGGCTGCCGAGATGGCGACGACCAGCAGCGGCGAGACGCCGCTGAACAACTGGCCGATCAGGATGTTGACCGCGGCCAGGCTGACCGTGCTCAGGATTGCCAGCGCCGCCGTCAGCGCGGTGTACACCAGCGAGCGGTTGATGACGACGTCGATATCCCACAGACGGTAGCGCAGCAGGGCCAGCCCGATGGCGACCGCCAGCAGGGTATAGGGCACCTGGTAAAACAGCAGGCTCGCCAGCCACAGCAGCAGGACGACGAAATCGGCCGCGCGCGTCAGGTATCCGCCCAGGTAGTAGATGACGATGCTGACCATCTGCGAGATGGCATACCCCGCGACGATGGTGGAGACGGCCAGCACAAACCACTTGATCTGCCCGCGCTGCGCCGGCGTGGCCACGCGCCGGTAGCGGCGCAGTTGCGCGATGAACATGGCGACGATCATGGCCAGATAGGCCAGCGTCGCCAGCAGCGGGTCCCAGTACATCGGGCGCGCGGGCGGCCACACCCACTGCAGCAGCGTCCACGCCAGCACAATGCCCGCCAGGATGCGCCCGCGGCGCGGCACCCACTCGCCGTCGGGGAACTGAAACCCGAAGAAGATGAAGACGGCTGCGTAACCCGCAGACATCAGAGCGTTGGCCAGCCAGCCCCACAACGACGGGTCGCGCGCCAGCGCCTGCAGGCTGTGCGTTGCGGCAGCGCCGAAACTCACCAGCGCCAGCGACGCAAAGTAGATGAAACCGCGGTCGCGCCCGCGCCAGATCAGCACGCCCGCCACCGACAGGTACGCCAGCAGCACGATCAGGTCCAGCACCAGCGGGAAGGCGATGATGAAGTCGGCGGTGATGTTCAGCGGCTGCACGCGCGCGACCACGCTGGTCGGATCGGCGGAGCGGATGACGGCAAAGGTGCGCGGCGCGGCGGCGGCCGTGCGCACGGTCAGGGTCACCGGCGTATTCACCCAGCCGCTGGTCAACCGGTAGAACTGCAGTTGCGACAGGCCGCCCGCGGGCGGCTGGCCGTTGACGGCAACCAGCACGTCGCCGGGACGGATGCCGGCCTGATAGGCCGGCGTGCTGCTGACGACGAAGGTAAACACCGTGTCGCCGGCCTTGCCGGGCGCGACGTAAACGCCCGCCAGCGGCGCCACGTGCGCGGCGTTGTAGTACAGCGGCGCGCCCATGCCCACCAGCAGCACAGCCAGAATGACCACCGCGATGCGCGCCAGGCGCAGCAGGGTGCGTTTGACGTCGTGCGGCCTGGCAGCGACCGGCGCTGCAGTCGTTGGTGTGCTGGTGGTCATGACACGAGCCTGATGCGCAGTGTAATTTGCGCGCGCCCGGATGTCAATTACTTGGCGGTCCCGGATTACTTCTTCGCTTTTGCCGCCGCCTTTGCCAGGTTCTCCTTGACCCGGAACTTGACCATGCGGCTGATCAGGGCATAGGGAACTGGCTGGCTCAGCGGGAAACGGATCGCCCCTTTCGAACCCTCATAGGCGGCCAGTTCCCTGCTGTACTTTTCGATCGCGGATGGCGTGGGGTAGAACCCGATGTGATTTTTCATGGCGGCGAAATGAACCAGGTTGCCCTTCAGCGTGAAGGTCGGCATGCGGTACTTGATGGCCTCTTCCGCCTGCGGCGCTGCGGCTCTGATCGTCTGCCTGATCTTTTCCAGTATCGCCTGTATCTCGGGCGGGAAACCAGCGATATACTGGTCGATGGTTGCGGGTTGCTGCTGATCCGTTTTCATCTTTCATCTGATATCCCTCGCCTGTCAATCAACTGCTCAACCTGTCGCGCCGGATGCATGATTTGTCAACCCGCGCCGGCGGGCACGCCAAACATAAACGGCTCTATCAACTGAGGCCAATCTGACGCATGCCTGACGATGTTGAGCGCTATCGTGTCCACTACCCACATGCCGCGCTCACGCACAGTCAAATCGCCCATCGTCGCGGGCAGCAGGTAGAGCTCACGACCATCCGTGCTCAACGCCATGCCATCTACTGCCGAGGGCAACCTCAATTCACTTGTCACCCTAAACGATCCGGCCGCAATCTTCCACAACCGGTCCTCCCAAGCGAGGTACAGTTCCATTCCATCCGGCGAGATCGTCAGGTAAACTCCCCCTCCGCGCCCACAAGTACCCATAGGCACAGGCACCTGGTCGCTCAATTGAACCTGCTCGACCATACGCCCGGTGGTTGCCTCCCACCCATACAACCCCAAGTCGGTCGCATTCCTCGAGAAGCAGCCAGCGCCCCCCTGCGGATATACCCCATACAGACGCATGCCATCCGGCGAAAGCGCTAGGTCTGGAGGATGAGTTGATGGCGCTGGCATTTGCCAAAGCATCGCAAAAGTTTCGGCATCCAAAGCTATCATATTCCCGGCACACAAGGTGTAGAGCCGCGGATGACCCGGACGCCCGACGAGACGCAGCGGCGCCTCGGCGCTACACCCAACTTGCTGTAGCGGGTCCACCGGCAGGAATTCCATTTTTTGTGTGTCGAATACGGTGTTCCAGAATTTAGATCGCGTGTAGCTGTAGTGTGAAACAACCAGCCAGCGTCCATCGCCCGATAACGAGATGGGATTGCCACCGAGCAGCAGCAGCCGTTCCGCAACAGGCTCTTGGTGAATCATCTGCCAGGTCCTGGTATCGAACACGCGCAGTTGACTGTCGTTCGCTTGCCCATCGACGACATAGAGACGCGCACCATCCGGAGCGATGGCCATTCCCGCCTGATCGCCATCGACTGGAATCTCGTGCAGCACATGGCCGCTGAGCGGATCAATCACGCTGACGTTTTGATTCTGGAATGCTGTCAGATACAACCGCATTTGGCTCGCGGCATGCTGCTCAGCAGAGCTGGCCGTCGGAAGCAACACAGAGCGCACAGTGCCGGCCGCCGGGACGTTACCCGCCAGCACGGGCGTGGCAGTCGTCGGCACAGTCGTCGGCAATTGAACCACGTTATCACTCAAGGCGAGCGCTGCAGCAACGAGCATCCCCGTCGCGACGGCACCCAGCCCTATCATCACGCGCATAACGACGTTTATACTATCCGGTCATGCGGTTGTCAACATTATGAAAATCATCGTGCGAAAGGGTATACCGCAGAATTGTGGGCAAGATAGGCGGAGTGATAAGGAGGAATAACCGGGATGAGCAAACAAGTTGCAAGTCGGGCTCAAAGACGCCAGCAATTTCTGCGGCAGGCGGGTGAGATGTACGGGGCGCTGGAGGACTGGCACGCGGGCCATCCGCAGGCGACGTTTGGGGAGATAAAGCAGCAAGTCCGTATGCGGCGAGGGGAGTTGATGGGGGGAGACGCTAGGAATCCTGATCAATCAACGCGCGCATGGGGTGGAACTCAACGCGGGTGTGTGCGACATGTAGGAATCCAATGAAGCTGCATGAGAGACGGGGCAGGCGTACACGGTCACTTTCCGGTTGCCGAGATCAATGATCTGCCAATCTTCCAGCGGGGAGAGCGGAGGCTGTGGCCTCCATTCGGTAACGTCTTCCTCCAGGCGACAAGGGTAGTCGCCCTTTTCGCGCTGATGTGCTTCGTAATGTCCGGTGGCGTTTATGGATGTATTGTAGCGGCGGTGGGCTGAACGGTATAGGCAACCCGGTCTGTTGCGCCATACTCCGGCTGGCCTGCCGCGCGGTTGAACTGGGTTTCGTACAGATGCGCGTATAAACCGCCCCGGGCCAGCAGTTCATTGTGTCTGCCGCTTTCGACGATCTTTCCGCGATCCATCACCAGGATCAGGTCCGCGGCAAGAATCGTGCTGAGGCGGTGCGCGATCACAATGCTGGTTCTTCCCGCCATGACATGCTTCAGGGCTTCCTGAATCAGGGCTTCGGATTCGCTGTCGAGGGAACTGGTGGCTTCATCCAGCACGAGGATGCGCGGGTCCTTAAGAATGACGCGCGCCAGCGCCAGGCGCTGCTTTTCCCCGCCGCTCAGGCGGTAGCCGCGTTCGCCGACCACCGTGTCGTAGCCCTTGGGCAGCTCGCAGATGAAGTGATGGATGTTCGCCGCATGCGCCGCCGCTTCCAGTTCCGCCTGCGTGGCATTCAGGCGCGCGTAGAGCAAATTGGTGCGGATGGTGTCGTGAAACAGGTGCGATTCCTGGGTGACCATGCCGATCTGCGCGCTCAACGAATCCAGCGATACATCGCGCAGGTCATGCCCGTCGATCCGGATGCAGCCGCCGGTTGGATCGTACAGGCGGGGAATCAGATAGGTCAGGGTCGTTTTGCCGGCGCCGCTCGGTCCTACCAGCGCCACCAACTGGCCGGGTTTGACGGTAAAGCTGATGGCATCCAGGGCGTCTTCGCGCGCCTGCGAACGGACCGCATTTTCTATCTCCGATTGGCTCTCCGATCCGTTTCCATTCGCGCCTCTGGCTCCGTGGTTGCCCGCATTGGCCGCTTTCGGTTTCGCTTCGGCGGCCGGCCCGCTCAACACGGTCGTGACATTGTCGATCTGGCCCAGGCGTTTGACCTGGTTCAGGAGATTCTTCTGGCCGACATCGTATTTGAAGGAGACGTTGTCGAAGACAAGCTCGCCTCTCGCCTGCTGCAGAACGGTCGCCCCCGGCTGGTCTTCAATCTCCGCCGGCAGGTCGATCACCTCAAACACGCGCTCAAAACTGACCATTGATGTGGCGAAATCGACGGGGACGTTAGTCAGTTGTTGCAGCGCGCCGTACAGGCTGCCCAGATACGAGCCAAAAGCCACGATAGTTCCGACGGTAAAGGCTTTCTGGATCGCGAGATACCCGCCGATGCCGTAAACGAGGGCCGTGCCTACTGCGCTGACCAGGCCGATGATGGCAAACAACAGGCTGCCCCACATCGCCCGGCCGACCCCGCGATCGCGGACATCCGCCGCGCGCTGTTGAAAACGCTCCACTTCCTGGTGCCTGCGGCCAAACAACTTGACCAGCAGGGCGCCGCCGATATTGAGCGTTTCGTTCATCATCGCGTTCATCGCGGCGTTGGATTCCATCTGCGCGCGGGCGATATCGCGCAGCCGGCCGGCCAGTACCCGCGCTGCCACGATGAACAAGGGCATGATCATCACGCTCAACAGCGTCAGACGCCATTCCATGCTCATCATGACGGTCAGCATGGCGACGGCCTGTATGGTGTTTGTGATCATCGCCACGATGGTGTTGCTGATGGCGTTTTGCGCGCCGATGACGTCATTGTTCAACCGGCTCATCAGCTCGCCCACCCGCGTATTGGTGAAGAAGCGCAGCGACATGCGCTGGAGCCGGGTGTACAGAGCCACCCGCAAATCGTAGGTGACGCCTTCGCCCACTCTGGCGTTAAGCCGCCGGTTCGTGACGTTGATCGTGCTGCTTACCATGGGCAGTACCAGCAGGGCGATCGCCAGCCCGATCAGCCGCTGCACGTCGCCGGAAGGGATCGTGCGGTCGATCAGGTCGCGCATGATCAACGGCGTCAGCAGCGACAACCCGGTTGAAAGCAGAATAATCCCCAACATCGCAGCGATCTGCCTGCGATAGAGATC
>JAKALH010000052.1 GCA_021813225.1 Chloroflexota bacterium | reverse complement strand
TGAGCCGGCGCCGTGGCTGCGCATCGGCGCGGCGCTGGTCATCGTGGCCGGGATCGTCTGTATCGCCTTCGCGGTGGCATGATCCGCAGCTGTGAACCGTGTCACGACAGCAGCGGGCGCGAATGGCTGGTTGACGGCGTGGTGGCGGGCCTGGGCATCATTCCCAACGATATGTTGGCCCGCTCAGCCGGGCTGGCTGTAGACGACGGCATCGTCGTCAACGAATACCTGCGCACAGAGAATGTTGATATCTACGCGGCCGGCGATGTGGCCGCAATCTACCGGCCGCTGTTCGGCAGACGCATGCGCATCGAACACGAAGACAATGCGAACCAGTCGGGCCGCGCCGCCGGGCGCAATATGGCCGGCGCACAGGAGGCGTTCGACCACCAGCCGTTCTTCTACTCCGACCTGTTCGACCTGGGCTACGAAGCGGTCGGCGAGATGGATGCCGGCATGGACAAATACGCCGACTGGAAGGAACTCTATCGCGAGGGTGTCATCTACTACCTGCAGGGTGGCCGCGTACGCGGCGTGGTGCTGTGGAATGTATGGGGACATGTCGACGAGGCGCGCCGCCTGATCGGCGAAGCCGGCCCCTTCGAGCCGGGCGCTCTGAAAGGGCGCATCGCATGGTAAGGCGGGCCGGCGCGTTTACGCGCTGGTCGCCGCCGTCTTGCTCAGCGCCACGCGGTCGCGCCCGCTGGATTTGGCGGCGGTCAGGGCCAGGTCGGCGGCAGCCAGCAGGGCATCCGGATTGTCCGCGTTGACGGGGTATGTGGCGATACCCAGCGAGATGGTCACGTGCAGGCGGGTGCCTTCGTAATCGAAGGTCGCCCGCTTCATATAGGCGCGCCAGCGTTCGGCGACGACCAGCGCGCCTTCCGCCGGGGTGTTGGGCAGCACTGTGATGAATTCATCGCCCCCGTAACGGCAGGCGGTGTCGCTGCCGCGGATATCGCGGCGCAGCAGGTCGGCCAACTGGCGCAGCACCAGGTCGCCGGCGTACTGGCTGTGGGCTTCGTTGATGGCGCGTAACTGGTCGATGTCGACGATGGTGACGCTGAGCGGGTTGTTTTCGCGTTTGGCCTGCGATATTTCGCGGGTCAACAGGCCGGTCAGGTAGCGGCGGTTATACAGCCCTGTCAATTCGTCGTGAATCGAGTCCTCGCGCAGCTTTTCGATCAATGAGTTCGTCTCAGCCAGTTGCTGCTGCGTCTCCGTGACGTCGTGCAGGATGAACAGCCTGCCGATGCGCCTGCTGTGCGCATCCTTAACCGGCACGACGCGGATTTCCATGTAGCGCCGGTGCGCGCCGTGTCCCTGCGCGCCGCTGGAGTCCGTCAGCGCCAGCATATCGCCCTGCCCGTTAGCCAGGTCCTGCCAGCGCGGCAGCACTTTATCGACCGGCCTGCCGATCAGGTTGGCCGCTTCCGGAGCCAGTAACCGCTGCGCAATGGCGTTGATGTCAACAATGTGGTCGTGCGCATCCAGCACCAGCATGCCGTCTTCGATGCTGTCAAGGAACTGGTTGCGCGCCAGATCGACGATCCCGCCCGGCTGGCGGCTGAAGATACGCATGACGGTTACCCCTCCTGTGTCTGCAGGCGCGGATGCGCCCGATACACACGGGCGCATCCATCGCCTCCAATTTACCCAAAATACCGGAATAGAAAATAAGACTTATTGCTGAACTGTCGCCGTGACAGTCTCAACCGCCTACGACAGGGCCGAACATCGATCCCAGCACGTATGTGATGAGGGCTTCGCCCAGGCCGACGATGGTCATCTCGGCGCCGCTGCGCCACGGGCTTAAGCCGGTGACGACCGTCTTGGCGGCGCCGATCAGAAAGTGCGCCAGCGTGCTGATGATGAACGAAGCGATGATGGCCGGGTAACCGCCGAAGAAAAAGAACGGCACGATGGGGATGAATGCGCCAAACGCGGTGGAAAGGCTGGCAGTCAGCGCGGCCGTCCATGGGTTCGGGTAGTTCTCCTCAGACAGCCCCAGTTCCTCGCTGGCAAGCGTCTTCAGCGCGCTCTCCGGCTGCGCCGCCAGCCGCGTAGCCAGCATGATAGCCTCGTCCTCCGGCACGCCCTTCAACTGGTAGAAAAGAGACAGTTCTTCACGCTCTTCGTCGGGATGAATTTCCATCTCGCGCCGCTCGCGCTTGATCTCCGCTTCCTGCACCTCGCGCTCGGCCTTGGTAGCCAGGTAGGCTCCCGAACCCATCGACAGCGCCGACGCCAGCATGCCCGCCAGCCCGGCAATCAACACCGCATGCCCACCGGCGGTAGCGCCCGCCACGCCGCTCACGATGCCGAACACCGAACCAAGCCCGTCATTGGCGCCGTAGATAGCCTGGCCGATCCAGCCGCCGCCGCGCTTATGCCAGCTTTCGCGGTGCAGAATCATATCCAGGCGGTCCTGCGGAGCGGCGGTTTCTACGGCGCGATGCGCAAATCCGCTGTGCACCTGCTCTTCCTGCTGCACCGTATGAATGGCGTCGCGGTCCGTTTCGGTAGGCGCCACGCCAGCCAGCGATTCATACATCTCCGCGCCCTCGTCCTCGGTGCTTTCGATGCGCTTGAGGGCGTTGTCGGTGCCGCTCTGCACCAGCACCCAGTTCCACACGCGGTTTGCCAGGGTGAGGCGGTCTTTCGGCAGAGGCGCGCCCAATTCGCGCAGGCGCGCGGCCCAGCGTTCGCTGTGCTGCACTTCCGATTCCGCCAGCTTCAACAGGACGCGCCGGCGCGATTCGTTCTTTTCGTGCACAGCCAGTTCGCGGTAGATTCTGGCGCTGGCCTGTTCGGCCAGCCACGCCTTCTGCAGACCGCTGATAAATCGATCGCGATTCTCGGCCATAGATGCAATATCCCGCACGATGCGCACGACAGAACCAATACGGTACCGGCGGCAAACTTCATCCGAGTCGGCAGCGATGCGGTCGTTGATGATCGCACGATGCCTGTGAGTACGCGCGCTGCACGATGAACTGCGGGGTGTGGGATAGCCTGCCGCCACCGAGCGCCCGCCTGCTGCTGTTGTCGCCGCTCAGGACTCCTTGATGTTACCATCATGGCGTGGTACGCCGCAACTGCGGCGATGATGACGAAAGTCAGGCTCATGTTTGGGTCACATCGAACACGTTACGGTGGTTTTGTGTGCGCCCGTATAATCGTCGCATGCCAACACCTGCAATCCAGCGCGTCGCCGTCATAGGCGCCGGCCAGATGGGCCCGGGCATCGCCCAGACGGGCGCAATGGCCGGCTACCCCACCGCCCTGATCGCCCGCTCCGATGCCAGCCTGCCGAAGGCTCGCCAGAAAATCCGCGCCAACCTGGAAGCGATGAGCCGCTACGACCTGGTGCGCGTCGATGAGATCGACCCGATCATCGCGCGCATCCGGTTCCGCAGCGACGGGCTGGCCGGCGCCGCCGATGCCGACCTGGTGATCGAAGCCGCCGTCGAAGACCTGCCGCTGAAGCAGAGGCTGTTTGCACAGCTCGAAGAGGTCTGCCGCGACGATGCCATCCTGGCCAGCACCACCAGCGGCCTGCGCGCCGCCGACATCGGCGCGCTGACCCGCCGACCGCAACGGGTGATCGTGGCGCACTACTGGAATCCCCCGCACCTGCTGCCGCTCGTCGAGGTCGCGCCCAGCGCGCAGACCTCACCCGAAGTGACCGCAGCGGTCATGGCGTTCCTGCGCAGCACCGGCCATTCGCCGGCGCTGGTGCGCAAGGATGCTCTGGGCTTCATCGGCAATCGCCTGCAGCACGCTTTGTGGCGCGAGGCGCTGGCGATCGTGGAGCGGGGCATCGCGACGCCTGAAGATGTCGACCAGGCGCTGAAGACCAGCTTCGGCGCGCGCACGCCGGTGCTGGGCATCTTCGAGCATATGGACCTGGTGGGGCTGGACCTGGTGAACTATATGCACGGCTATCTGCTGGCCGACCTGGACGCGCAGACTGGCCCGAATGCGGAGTTGAAGAAGCGTGTGGAGCGCGGCGACCTGGGTGTGAAGACCGGGCGCGGATTTTACAACTGGTCGCAGAAGAGCGCCGCTGCTGTCCTGAGCGCACGCGACACAGAACTGCTGGAACGCGCCCGCAAACGTCGGCACAGGCAGGGAGTGAGTGGAGAGTAGAGGCGGAGAAGCAGCCCCTTCCCGTCACAACTCCGGCGTCCGGTACAGCAGCTCCCCTTTCACGCGGATTTCGACCGGCACCAGATACTGGCGCAACGCATCGACGTCTGGCGTCATGCCGAGGCCGGGGCGTTCCGGCACACGCACCTCTCCGGCGGCATCCACAGGCAGCGACTCCAGCGTGAAGTCGTGCGCGAGGGCGCTGGCCTCGACGGGATACTCGCAGATCGCGGCATCCTCGATGCCCGCGAACGGCTGCAACGACGCGCTGAGCGCCAGCGGCGTGGTGAAGGTGTGATTGACGTAGGTGACGCCGCGCCAGCGCGCAAAGTGCGCCACTTCGTCGGCGTTGGTGATGCCGCCCACGCGGCCGGTGTCAATCTGCACAAAGCTGATGCCGCCGTGCACGATCAGGTGACGCGCCATGTAGGGGTTGTGCGCGCCTTCGCCGCCGGCCAGCCTGACACGAAAATCCGTGCGTTCATTGGCGATCTCCGCCAGCGTGGCGTAGGCGTGCAGCGCGCCCGATACGAACGGCTCTTCCAGCCAGCCCGCCCGGCACTCAGCCAGCGCGGGCAGGCGCTCCGCAGCCGCGCCGACATCCTCGCCCCACACCGTCCCCGCATCGATCAGCAGCGTCAGGTCAGGCCCTACCCCTTCGCGCGCGGCGCGCACCTGCGCTTCGTCTGCGGCGACGCTGCCCAGCCCGTACGGCCCCCAGCCGAACTTGGCGGCGCAGAAACCGCTCGCCCGGATGCGCCGCGCCTTCTCAAGCGTCTCCTGAGCTGTGTTGCCGAACAGGACTGAGGCATAGGCGGTCTTAGGATACGCCTTGTCGTACCCCAGCAGCCGGTAGACCGGCTCCTGCAGGCGCTTGCCCAGCAGGTCCCACAGCGCGATGTCAATGCCGGACAGCGTGTGGTCGGCCTGCAGCAGGTCCAGGCTGTTGCGCCGCACGAGCTGGCTGATGCGCGCGATGTCGGCGCGGTCATCAAGCGGCTGGCCGAGCACCGAGGCCGCCACCGGCTTGCAGGCGCTGTGAGACATGGGGCACACCAGCGCCGCGATCGAGGGCAGTGGCGCGGCCTCGCATTCCCCCCAGCCCTCATAACTGCCGGCGCGCACACGCACCAGCAGGGCATCCTGACTGCCGTCGCCGATATCCTGGATCACAGGAAGCGAGAGATAGAAGAAATCTACGGATTCGATGTGCATGGCGTTTCTAAATTAGCTGCCAGAAATTCCTGGCGCCTTTCGCAGCGGTTGAAACCGCGCGCAACGCAGCGCCAAGCCGTCTAAAGACGGCTGCCAGCCTGCTTCAGCGGGTTTGTCATCGGTTGCCCGCGACTTGGAGTCGCCGGGCACATGTGTCAAATTCTTATGGCGACTAACTTAGAACTCGGAGTTGTCGCGATGCCGAAATTGCGGCGCGACCTGTTCCGCGAACAGGCGCAGGCCGCTGTCGTCGGGCGCGTCGACGAACCACAGCAGGAAATGGGAGATGCCCTCGTCGATGTACGCCTGCACGCGCTGCGCGGCCTGCTCCGGCGTGCCGGCGATCCATGTGTCTGCCAGAGCAGGCGGCAGCTCATCCGTATCGCCTGTCAGGTATGTCTGCAGTGCGGCATCTGGCGGCTCGTGATACGGCGCCAGCGAAATGAGACTGTTCAGCTTTTGCCGCAGCCTCGTGTGATCGGGCGCGACCAGCACCTGCATCTCCAGGCTCAGGTCCAGCGTCGTGTAATCGCGGCCGGTCTGCTCGCACGCAGTGCGCAGGGCGCTCAGGCGGCGGCGCAGCTCCGCAGTGCTGACTGGCGTGCTGTTCCAGCCCTGCGCGTAGCGGGCGGTCGCGGCCAGTATCTCGTTGTGCGCCTCGCCGATCCAGATGGGCGGGTGGGGCTTCTGCAGCGGCATCGGCTGGCATACCGCCTCGCGCACCTCGTAGAAGCGCCCGTAGCGCGTCACTGTCAGGCCGGACCACAGCGCCAGCGCGATCTCGATACCCTCGCACATTTCGGCAATGCGCTCCTCGCGCGCGTTATCGGCATGTAAGCCGTAGGCCAGGTATTCCGGCGGGCGGTTGCCGTAGTCCACGAAGTGAATCAGGCGGCCGCCGCTGATCTGATCGAGCGTGGCGACCATCTTGGCGGTCAGTGCGGGATGGCGCAGCGCGTTGTTGTAGTGAATCATCCCCAGGCGGGCGCGCCTGGTCATGCCGGCCAGCGCGGCCAGTGTGGTCCAGCCCTCCATGATGGCCTGATCGCGGCCCAGCATCAGGTGGTCGGCGACCCACAGCGAGTCGTAACCCAGCGCCTCGGCCTGCCGCCCCAACGCCAGCGCGACGGCGGGGTCGACGGCGGAGAAGCCGGGCGTACGGAACAGGTTCACGCCGGGGCTGGCGAATATCGGCAGGCAGAATCCGAATCGGATGTTGGTCATGGTTATAGTAAATGTACCGCAAACGGGGCAGAGCAGGGGCGAACAGCAGGTGTCCGGGCGCGTCACAGATTCTGCAGCATCAACTCGGCGTAATCGAGCAGCGAGTCGGCCAGTTGCAGGTCGGCGCGCCCGTTGGCCAGCGACATGCGCACAGCGTTCATCCTCGCCAGTGTGGCGTCGGCCTTCTCGATCTGCTGGCGTATGGGGGCGATGCGGTCAGGGCGCTGACGGTCGTCGTCGGCGTGCACACCGCGCCCGCTCTGCACGGCCTGTTCCAGACGCTCCTTCACGCTCCGGGCATGTTCCAGCACGCGTTTCTGCTCGGCCGTAAACGCTTCCTGATCCTGGTTGATGCGGTCGACATAGGCGCGCGTGGTTTTCAGCAGCTTGACGCCCGTGTCGAGCGTGCCCTGCACATCGCGCAACGGCGTGTTCGGCGGCAGCGCGCCGACGCTGGTCACCCAGCGCTGCACATTGTTAGCCACCTGCGGGTCCACCTGCAGGTCGGGCGCGCTGTTGCTGCTCATCTCGCGCAGGCTGCGCGCCAGCCCGTCCAGCGTCCCGCGCAGCGCGGCGATCTCCTTCAACGCGATGTTCAGTTCAGACGTGTAGCGGCTGGCGAAATCCTTCAGACGCACCAGCGCCAGGTTGGCCTCGATCTGCAGTGCCGAGTAGTCCGGGCGCGTCGACGGCGGCTGGTTGACCTGCTGCGCCAGCTCATCGCGGCGCGTCTGCATGCCCGCCACGGCAGCCAGCGCCGGCGCGTCCCAGTTCTGCGCCGCCTGGGCGCATAGAGGAAGAAGCTGGTCGATCTGCTGCAGGTAACTCACGGCGCACTGGCGGTCGATCTCTTTCAGCGCCATGATCTCGGCGGCCTGCTCGCAGGTCTGCTTCAGTTGAGCCAGCCGCCGGGCGGGTTGCTGCAGTGCCCGCAGCAGCGATGCGAGCTGGCTCTCTTTCGGATGTTCCATCTGCACAGCAATCAGCCGCCACTCGCTCTGCAGGTGGCTGCGCAGGGTGCTGAGCACATCGGGCGCCAGTTGCTGGCTGTAGTCAGGGTGGCTGGCGGCCAGTTGCGCCGACAGTTCGTCGGCACGGGCGGCGGCGGCACTCACCGTTGCCTCGTTCACCAGCGCGCGTTCGGCTTCGTATTCCTGCGCGTGCGCGGCCAGCTCGCGGCGCGCCTGCGTGATCTGAATGACCTTCAGGTCGAAGTCGCGTTTCAACTGGTTGACCTCGCTGAGTTTGCCCAGGTCTTCGGAAACCCGCAGATCATCCAGGCTGCGCACCAGTTTGCGCGCGACCTGCACCAGCGGCTCGCTGACATCCATTTCGTAGGTCTGCGTCAGCGCTGCGTGTTCCGTCTCGATGCCGGTCAATGTCGTGCCGGCCTGCCCATACAGGTCGGCGGCTTTGCCGCGCCACAGCTTCACCTGATCGAGCGTGTTGTGCATCCCCTGGATGGCGATGGGCAACTGCTGCGCCTGATCCAGCGCCGGCGCGTACTTCTGCGATTGCAGCAATGCGCTGATCTGGCTGAGCTGTTTGCGCGCATCCAGCGCCTGCGCCGCCAGGATGGGGAAGGGTCCCTGCGCGCGCGCTTCCGCGGCCAGCGCCTGTTCGAAGTGCGCATACTGGCGCAGCGCAATCTGCAGCGCATAGTTGGCGTCCTGCGCCGGCGAGGGGCGCTGGTGCAGTTTGACCTGCACCTCGTCCAGTATCTGCCTGATTTCCACATACCAGCGATGCGCTTCTACCACGTTCGCGCGCGGCGGGTCGTCCGCGGCCAGCAGGCTATCGGCCACCATATGCAGCGAGGTTTCCGCACCCGCTAGCGACACACCTTCGGTGATGAGCGGGTTGCTGGATGTTGCGGCTTTTTTGCGCTGTGTCTCCAGCTCAGAAGCGCGGTTGCGCAGTTCCTCGAAGGCGCGCTTATACTGGCGGCCCAGCACGGCAATTTCACCGTCGATATTAGCCAGGGTCTGGCGCGCTTTGCGGACGCGGTCCAGCAGCCCGGCCACACGGCGGATTTCGCCGGCGTGATGAATCCATTTGGACAGTTCGAGCAGCGGCGGCAGAATCAGGTAGACGTCGTTGCGCGGGCGCTGGCGCACCTCGCGTCGCGCACAGCGGTCGGCAATCTTCACCGCCAGGTCGGCCTGTTCGAATCCCGCCTTCACGGCCCGGCGCGCGCGTCCGACCGGGTCCGCGTATGGGGGGCTGTCGACCTGGGTGGGGCTGTTGAAGTAGCGGTTGGCGCCGGCCAGGTGCTGCTGCCACTTGACGGCCAGTTCAGCCAGTTCGCGCGCTTCCTGCCGCCAGCGCGGCGCGGATTTGTGGGCGTAGCGCAGCGCCAGCACCATGACCAGCGTCCACAAGCCGTAAAAAGCCAGTATACCGATGATGATGATCAGTATTTTCAACAAGTCGGTCATGCGAAGGGTCCTGCCGTGCGATTTCTTTCCTGTCCGGGCCTGCCTTCATTGTACCCATATCCATAATCGGCGCGGGTGATGTTAAGATAGCCATTCGTTCATCAGCGGGCGCATAGCGCCAAAAGAGAGACAAGCATGGGTATACGGGATTTTCAACTGATCGCGGAACGGATCATCTCCGAAATCAACACGCGCGCGAAGCTCTACCGCCACGGCGTTACCGGGGCGCAACTCCTGTCGATGGAGAACGACGACGAAAACAAAGTGTTCGGCATCAGCTTCGCCACGCCGCCGGCGGATTCGACCGGCGTCTCGCACATCATGGAGCACTCGGTGTTGTGCGGCTCGCGCAAGTACTCGGTGAAAGAGCCGTTCGTCGAACTGGTCAAGGGATCGCTGAACACCTTCCTGAACGCCTTCACCTATCCCGATAAGACCTGTTACCCGGTGGCCAGCCAGAACCTGCAGGACTTCTACAACCTCATCGACGTGTACCTGGACGCCGTGTTCTACCCGCGCATCACGCCCGATATCCTGATGCAGGAAGGCTGGCACTACGAACTGGAAAGCCCCGACCAGCCCATGACCTTCAAGGGCGTGGTGTTCAACGAGATGAAAGGGGCGTACAGCTCGCCCGATAACCTGCTGGGGCGCTACGTGCAGCAATCGCTGTTCCCCGATAACGCCTATGGCGTCGACTCCGGCGGCGACCCGCGCCACATCCCCGACCTGACCTACGCCGCCTTTAAGCAGTTCCACGACGCCTACTACCACCCGTCCAACGCGTTCATCTATTTCTACGGCGACGACGACCCGGCGAAGCGGTTCGAAATCGTGCAGGGCTACCTGAAAGACTTCCAGCGCATCGAAGTCGACTCGCGCATCCGCCTGCAACAGCCCTTCAGCGAGCCGCGCCGCGTGGTGCACGGCTACGACGCCGGCGGGCAGGCCGCAGACGAGACAGACCGCAAAGGCATGATATCCGTCAACTGGCTGCTGGCCGAGAACAGCGACACCGAGGCCGCGCTGGCGCAGAGCATTCTCTCGCACACACTCATCAGCACGCCGGCATCGCCGCTGCGCAAGGCGCTGATCGACTCCGGGCTGGGCGAAGACGTCACGGGCGGGCTTGAGGATGAACTGCGCCAGATGACCTTCTCAGCCGGACTCAAGGGCATCGACCCCGCCGACGCCGATAAGGTGGAAGCCTTAATCCTGAGCACGCTGTCGCAATTGGCCTCCGGCGGTATCGACCGCGACATGCTGGAAGCCTCGCTCAACACCATCGAGTTCCGCCTGCGCGAGTACAACACCGGCTCGTTCCCGCGCGGCCTGGCCATGATGGTGAGTGCGCTGGGGCCGTGGCTGCACGGCGCCGACCCGCTGGAACACCTGGCGTTCGAGGCGCCCCTCAACGCCATCAAACGGAAGCTGGCCGCCAACTCGCGCTGCTTCGAGGAATTGATCGAACAATCGTTCCTCAATAACGCGCATCGCACCACTGTGCTGCTGAAGCCCGACCCCGAAGTGCGCACACAGGCCGAGGCCGCCGAGCGCGACCGCCTGGACAGCGCGCGCGCCGCCATGACCGACGCCGATGTCGCGCGCGTCGTCGAGGAGACGCGCCGGTTGAAGCAGAAGCAGGCTACACCCGACACGCCCGAGGCGCTGGCGGCCATCCCGCACCTGACGCTGGCCGACCTGGATAAGCGGAACAAGCTCATCCCGCTGGAGACAACCGACCTGAGCGGCGCGCGGGCGCTGTACCACGACCTGTTCACCAATGGCATCATCTATCTGGATGTGGGCTTTAATCTGCGCCAGTTGCCGCAGGAGTACCTGCCTTATGTGACCCTGTTCGGGCGGGCGCTGCTGGGACTGGGCACGCAGGCGGAAGACTTTGTCAAACTGTCGCAGCATATCGGTCGCAAGACGGGCGGCATCCGCAGCGCCAGTTATACGGCGACCGTGACGGGCGTCGGCGAGGCGGC
>JAKALH010000051.1 GCA_021813225.1 Chloroflexota bacterium | reverse complement strand
GACCGGCCGTGGTACGAACAGTACGCCGGCTATGTGGCCGGCGTGCTGCAGGGCGACCTGGGCAAATCGTATCGCTACGCCGGGCGGCCGGTGTGGGATCTGATCAAACAGGGTGTGCCGGTCTCGGCGTCGCTGGGGCTGGCGGCGCTGGCGCTGAGCGTGCTGGTGGGCGTGCCAGTGGGTGTGCTGGCTTCCGTGCGCGCCAACGGCATCTTCGACCGTTTGAGCATGGCGCTGATGCTGACGCTGTTCGCCGTGCCGAGTTTCGTCATCGCCGGCCTGGCGCAAAGTCTGCAGGTCATCCTCTTTCAAACCGGCCTGCCTAATCTGCCCACCTCGGGCTGGGGGCGGCCGGAGAACTGGGTCATGCCGGTGCTGGTGCTGGCAGCAGCCACGATGGGCTATCTGGCGCGTCTGACGCGCTCCAGCATGATCGGCATCCTGCGCCAGGACTACATCCGCACGGCCTGGGCCAAAGGCGCCGGGGCGCGGCGCGTCTACATGCGGCACGCGCTGCGGAATGCCCTCATCCCCATCGTTACGGTGCTGGGCCCGTCGGTGGCCTTTGTCGTCGTCGGCTCATTCGTCGTTGAAAACGTCTTTCGTGTGCCCGGCATCGGTTTTGTAGCCGTGCAGGCCATCAATACGCGCGATTACCCGGTCATCCAGTCCGTGGCGCTGCTGCTGGCGCTGGTTGTCGCCGTCATGAGCCTGATTACCGATGTGCTATACGGGGTGCTCGACCCGCGCATCCGCACGCAATGAAAGCTATGCTGCGCCGCCTGTTCCGCAGCCGGGTCGTATTCGGCAGCGCCGTGTTCCTGCTGGCGCTGGTCATGATCGCCATTTTCGGCCCGCTGGTATACACGCGCGACCCCTCAATACTTGACGTGAACAACCTGCGCGCCTTCCCCACGCTGGCTCATCCGCTGGGCACCGACGACCTGGGGCGCGATACGCTGGCGCGCCTGATGGGCGGCCTGCGCGTGTCGCTGCTGGTCGGGCTGGCTGTTGAGGCGTTCAATGTGATTGTCGGCGCCAGCCTGGGCATACTGGCGGGTTACTTCGGCGGGTGGATCGACATTCTGGTATCACGCACCGCCGATATGCTGTTCGCATTCCCGGGTCTGCTGCTGGCAATTCTCATCTCGGCGATATTTGGCTCGTCGGTGGGCGGTTTCGCCGGCGGCGCCGGGCGGCTGTTGCTGGTATCGCTGAGCCTTGCGCTGGTCGGCTGGCCGCTGATGGCGCGCTATACGCGCGGGCAGACGCTGGCGCTGCGCGAACGGCAGTTTATCGAGAGCACGCGCGCTCTCGGCGCCGGCGACCGGCATATCGTGTGGAATCACATCCTGCCCAACCTGGCTGGCTTGATCATTGTCAGCGCCACGCTCGATGTCGCCGGCGTGATCGTGAGTGAGGCTACGCTTGGCCTGCTCGGTTTGAGCGCGCAGCCGCCGCAGACCAGCCTGGGCAAGATGATTGTCGAGGCGTTCAGTTACATCACGCTGAACTGGACGCAGGTTTTATTCCCCGGTCTGGTTCTGGCGTTGCTGGTGCTGGCGCTGTCGTTCGTGGGGGATGGTTTGCAGGACTATGTGGAGCGCGGTTGAGCCGTCTATGGGTTCGCCGCGGCCACCGGCACGGCGTCATCGGCCAGGCGCTGGCCTGCCGGGTTGTAGGCGTGCAGCCGCACCGCGCCCGCTGTGACATACGCCCCCACCAGAACGCGGTAACTCCCCGCGGGCGGCAATCCTCCCGCCGGATGAATCGTGCGCACTTCGCGCCACTGGTCTCCCAGCCGCCACAGCCGCGAAGGCGACACACCGTCCAGTGGATACCCATCGGCCTGGGCGATCAGCCTGCCCGATGCGTCGACCAGTTGCGCGAATACGGTCACGTCTTCCGGGTCGGGCGCCTGCACGTGCCAGTCCAGCGCAATCTGCACATCGCCGTGCGCCGTATCCACGCGATACGCTGAATGCAGCAGCAACAGCCGGTCGCCGATAATGGCCTGATACGCGGCGGGCGCCGACTGATTCGCGGCGCTGAGACAGCCAGCGTAGCGCAAGACCATGCCATCCGCGCCCTGTTGATTGACGACCACCTGTCCGGCGGCGCGCAGGGCGGCCTGCAGGCTGTCCTGCGTCTGTGTGTCGCCCAGCCCGGTGAACACGGCATTGCGCGGCAGTATGTCGGGCAGCACAGCGGTGGTGAAACGACGCTGCCGACCGAAGTTGATGGCATAAAGATCGTCCAGCTTCTGGCCCGCGGACAGTGTGGTGATGCCGTCGTGCCCGACAAGATATTCCGGCTGGCCGACAAAGAACCAGGCCGGGTAATTGACCAGTAATGTGCCGCGGCGCACGCCCTGCGCGCACGGTTCGGGGCGCTCGCTGGCGTCGTGCAACTGGTAGATGGCGTTCCCGAGCATCTCATATAGCCCGGCGCGCTGCTGGATATACAGGTAACCCCATGCTGCGGCAATGATGACGGCCAGTGCTGCCAGCGCGAGGCTGACGCGGTTGGCCGTGCGCGATTCCCATACGAAGGTGAGGGGTATCGTCCAGAAAATCGCTGCGCCGATCGACGCCAGGTACACCAGGCGCGGGGATTCCAGCACGTAATTGAAGCTCAACATGGCGATGGACGGCAACGCGGCGACTGCCGCCCAGCCGATGCTCCACAGCGCCCACGTCCCGCGCCGGGCGCGCCAGACGATGGCGCACCAGATAGCGACGGCGGGCAGGCAGGCAATGAGAATGGCGGCTTGATCGCTCAGTGCGGGCAGGATCGACTTGACCGGTCGCGCCAGAAATGAGACCGGAAATGCGAATACCTGCAGAAAGTATGCGCTGTTCTGAAAGCGGCTTTCCCACTGTGTGAAGATGGCATCCAGCGGCAGCGGGTTCCCGCCACGCGGGATACTGCGCCACAGGACGAAGGCGACGAACACCGCAACCCAGTACGGCCACAGGCCGGCGGCCAGGCGCTTCAATGATGTGCGCGGCTTCATGCAGATGGCTGTGAGAGTGACCAGTGCCGCGGCCAATATGCCGTTCTCATGGGCGAACAGCGCCAGGGCGGCCAGCAGTATCGATACCGTACGCAGTACAACGCGCTGCGGAGCCTCGCTCAAGAGGTAAGTCAGCGTCGCGGCCAGTATCAGGGCTGCGTGCAGGGGGTGCATCAACGAGTTCACCGGAATGACAGCCTGAAAGCTGAAAGGGAAGAGCAGGAAAAGCAGCCCGGCCGCCAGGCCAGCGGCGCTGCGGTGCGCAGGCGACAGTTTTGCGACGATTGCTGCGAGCAGGCAGGCATTGATCAGGTGCAGCGCCAGCGTCAACAAGTGCTGCGCGCTGCCGTTCCAGGCGCCTTGCAGCAGACGCAGGATTTTCCACAGGCTGAACGCCAGCGGCCTGAAGTAATTCAGCCCGGTCACCGGCATGCTCCACACCTGCGCCAGATTCACGCCGTCCAGCCACTTGAACTGGAAGATATCGTCCCAGAACAGCGGAAGCCTGAGCGTGAATCCATAGCACGCCAGACCGACGACGACCAGAATCGTGAATACACCGACGATCCGAAAGGCGGGTCGGCGCGCCAGCGTGTTCAAGCGGCGGCGGGATGCGCGGATGTCTACATCAGTTTGCATGATGCTCGATATCGCCTGCAATCGGCGGCGCTTCTTTTACCAAAACTGTACAGATTATGGCTGATCTGCTGCAATTTCGGAGCCCCTGCATCGCCGTCGCCGTATAATCCGCCACACGCAGCTCCCATGCGGGATAGGATGGCAGCCGTATATCGAGAAAGCGAGCATCTTTCTGCTGACCTCATGGGTCAGCGCCCAGGGCGTCGTTCTCCCGTCGGGTGAACGCGCTTCAAACGAACCGGAGAGGCTTAAAACGCGGCTCCGCCTTCTGAGGCATTGAAGGCATACCGGTCATCGGCCTCCCCGACATCCATCTCGTTGTCGTCGACCGCACGCGGCTCGCCGTTCTCGCCGATGACATAGAAGCGCCGCCGCGGTGGAAGCACGCCAGTCGCATCTACCGTCGAAGGCCACGTTGCCGGGCTGGCCAGTACTGCATTCATGCCATTGCGCAGCATCGCCGGATTAGCCATACCGGCGAGTTGCGGCGGCAGCACCCAGTATTGCGGCGGATTTGGCGGCAGCGGTACGGTGCTGCGCATCTGGCGTTCGTAGGTTGTCGCCGTATATCCGTTGTCGCGCCGCCTTAACAGCACAAACGCCAGCAGCGCGCCGCAGGGCAAGGCAATCAGTATGCCGAGCACCGTGCCGCTGATGACCGATATCGTGGTCTGATCGATGTGCGTGCTGACTGTTAATGCAACGACCGCTCCAATGATGACGATGCTGACAGATAACGCTCTTAAAATTCTTTCCATTGTTTCCCTCGCTGATAAAGCAAGATGACCTGACGCTCCTTGACAATTCCGTTCAGACAGGCAATGCCGCCTGAAAGCGGATCGTTCTGGTGCCCGTGATGGCAATAAAATCGCCGCTGCCGCTGAGCCGCTCCGCGCCGGAACCGGCGACGCCTGCCGCCATGCGCGCATCCTCACTGGACATCACGCGCCCGACGAGGCGCAGGGGGAGATTCGCTTTCAGCAACGAGCCGATTGCCCTGGCAGAAGGCTTCTGGGTGCAGGCCAGCAGATGGATTCCCGGCTCGCGCCCGCGCTGGGCGATGCGGGTCAGTGCATCGATCAGCCCGTCGCCGCCGCTCTGGCACAGGTCGGCCAGTTCGTCGGCGTATACGACGATGCGCGGCATCGGGTCGGCATCAGCGGCCCTTTTCTCCATCGCATCAACGACTTTATTCACCGCGCCGATGATCTCCTCCCGCGTGTGCGCAACCGGCATCAGCAGATGGTTGGCTATAGCGCGGTTGAATACGTCGTTTTCTCGCTTCTTCGGATCGAGAACAATCAGGCCGAGTTCGCGCGGTCTATGCCGGTCGCATAAACTGAGCAGGATGCTCTGTGCCAGCGATGTCTTGCCTGAGCCGGTTGTGCCGGCGATCAGCAGGTGCCCGACATCGGGCGACGACAGGCGCGCCAGCAGCGGTGCGCCATCTTCCGATAGCCCCAGGATGGCCGTATAGCGCGGAATATCGTTCAGTTGTCCCAGCAGGTTCGATAGCCGCACCGGCGCGCGCGAGTCGCGCGCGATCTGCACCGCCAGGTGCGTGCCGCTCTGCGCGATTCGCACGTTGCTGTTGCCGACGGCCAGCGCTATATCGGCCTGCAGCGCCTTGACCTGGTTGACCTTCGTGCCGGGCGAAGGCTTGAGCAGCATCTCGACGAAACCCGGCATCACCTTGCCGCCTACGACGGTCGCCGGTGCGCGGCGGTCTCGCAATACCGCTTCGATCCGATCTGCCGTGCGAGTCAGTTTCGTATACATGGCATCACTCCGTTGACAATTGATCTGTGCCGCTCAACGTATGATTTCGATGCGCTGAGTAGAATCAAACATGCGTACAATCGAGAGACTAGAACAAATGTTTTAGAAGTGAGTATAGAACAAGTGTTCTATTTGTCAAGAGGACGGTTTTTCAGTGAGTCAGGTGGTTTTCTCGTCGCTGACCTATACCTATCCGAATGCCGATGTCCCGGCGCTGCGCGAGGTTTCACTCGCATTTGAAAGCGGTTCTTTCGTGCTGGTCATCGGCGAATCGGGATCGGGTAAATCGACGCTGTTGCGCTGCCTGAACGGGCTGGTGCCGCATTTCACCGGCGGGGTGCTCACGGGTTCCGTCCGGGTGGATGGGCTGAATCCGATCGTAGCCGGTCCTTCCATGATGGCGCGGCATGTGGGAATGGTTTTTCAGGACCCGGAATCGCAGTTCGTGCTGGATCGGGTGGAAGATGAAATCGCCTTTGCGCTGGAGAACGCCGCCGTGCCGCGCGCTGAAATGCAGGCCCGCGTCGATGAGACATTGCGGCGCATGGCTATCGAGCCGCTCCGATATCGTAATATCAGCAACCTGTCCGGCGGTGAGCAGCAGCGCGTCGCCATCGCCGCGGCGCTGGCGCTGCGCCCGCGCATCCTGGTGCTGGACGAACCGACTTCGCAACTGGACCCGCAGGCTGCCGACGAAGTGATGGAAGCGCTGTCGATGCTGAATCGCGACTTCGGTTTGACCATTGTGCTGGCCGAGCATCGCATCGAGCGGGTGCTGCAATGGGCGCACCGTGTCATTCTCGTGCGCTCCGGACAGATTCAGGCTGGCAATGCTGAAGAGGTTCTGCGGCACGCCGAGTTAGTGCCGCCGGTCGTTGCGCTCGCGCGCCGCTATCAGATCGAGCCGCTGACATTGACCGTCGAACAGGCGCGCACCGCCTTCAACAGTGGATTCCATGTTGACACCCGTAAAGCGCCATCGCAACCTGTCACTCGCCAGACAGCCCAGCCTGTATTGTCGATTACGGGGCTGGCTGCTCAGTATGCAGGTCGTCAGGTGCTGACGGACGTTCACCTCGATGTGTTTCCCGGCGAGGTCGTGGCGCTGATGGGCAGCAACGGCGCCGGGAAAAGCACACTGTTGAAATGTGTGGTGGGTCTGCAGAAAACAACGGCAGGTCGGATCACGGTTAATGGTCAGGCGGTTGCGGGTCGCGACACGTGGGATATCTGCAAAGAGGCGGCTTACCTGCCTCAGAATCCAAACGCGCTGCTGTTTGCCGATACGGTTGCGGCGGAACTGGCGATCACGCTGGCTAATCACGGTATGGCCGGCAGCAAGGATATTGGATTGCTGCTGCATCGCCTGGGGTTGAGTCGCTACGCGCAGTCGTATCCGCGCGACCTCAGCGTCGGTGAACGCGAACGTGTCGCCATCGGTGCGGTAACCGTGACCGAACCGAAGCTGGTACTGCTGGATGAGCCGACGCGCGGCCTGGACTATGCGGCGAAGCGCGCGCTGGCGACTCTGTTACAGCAGTGGAAAGCTGCCGGCATCGGCATTCTGCTGGTCACACATGATGTCGAGTTCGTGGCAGAGTGCGCGGATCGCGTGGTGATGCTGGCAGATGGGCGGGTCAGCGCCGCCGGGCCGACCTGGCAGGTGCTGCGCGGCGCGGATATTTTTGAACCGCAGATGGTCCAGTTGTTCCCGGAGACCGGTTGGCTGACCGTGGATGACGTAGCCGGTTATTTCGAGGCTGAGTCGAACCATGCATGATACCGACACCGGCATTGCCGCCAGGCTGAGCGCGGTGGACGCAGGAATCATCGAATGCCGGCGCTGCCCGCGCCTGGTGGCCTACCGCGAGGCAGTGGCGCGGATGAAACGCCGCGCCTACATCGACCAGGTGTACTGGGGGCGTCCGGTGCCGGGCTGGGGCGACCCGCAGGCGCGCGTGTGGATCGTGGGGCTGGCGCCTGCGGCGCATGGCGGAAACCGCACCGGCCGCGTCTTCACCGGCGACCGCTCCGGCGACTTTCTCTATGCGGCGTTGTTCCGGGCCGGTTACGCCAGCCAGCCGGAATCCGTGTCTGCCGCCGACGGCCTGCAGTTGCGGGATGTCTACATCTCCGCGGCGGTGCGCTGCGCGCCGCCGGATAACAAGCCGACCCCTGCCGAGTTCGACGCTTGCCGCCCCTACCTCGTCGATGAGCTGGATGCGCTGGCACAGGTGCGCGTCATCCTTGCGCTGGGTAAAATCGCTTTCGACAGCGCGCTGCGCGTGCTGGCCGCGCGCGGGCTGCTGATTCCGGCGCCGCGCCCGGCGTTCGGGCATGGCGCGGCCTGTACAATCGGCCCATATGATGTCATCGCATCCTATCATCCCAGCCAGCGCAACACACAGACCGGGCTGTTGACGGCGCAGATGATGGACGAGGTGCTGGCTCAGGTGAGCGCCGCAGTCGCAACGCCGCGGCAGACATCATAAACGCCTGATCGGTTCGTAAGCGATGTCGTTTGCAGCTATCCAGCAGGAGATGACCGGATGACTCTTCCAGAAGGTGCCTTCAGACAGTGTATACAGGTCGGCGTCATCGTGAAGGATCTCGACCGCAAAATCGAGAACCTGCGCCGGATTTTCGGCATCGGGCCGTTCCGGGTGATCGAGTTTCCGCCCGAGGGCCGCACCGATATGTACCGGGAATACCGCGGCCAGCCCGGCCAGTTCACCTGCCGCCTGGCGTTTGCCGATCTCGGCACGGTCGAACTTGAGCTGATCGAGCCGGTCAACGGCCCCAGCATCTGGCAGGATTATCTCGATCAGCACGGCGAAGGCATCCATCACATCCGCTTCAACACCTTCGATGAGAGGCCCATCCTGGAACACCTGGCGGGTAACGGCATCGGCGTGGAGCAGGAAGGGGCCGGCACGCGCCCGGGCACCGCGTTCTTTTACCTGGATTCGCGCGATAAGATCGGTTTCTCAATCGAGTTGATGCGCGCCGTTGCGGGGACGGACGGGCGCGCCATGCCCATCGGCAAGGTCGTCGAATAACGCGGGCGGCACGGGCGCTTTCGCTACCGGCCCATACCGTGCAGGTTGTTCAGGCAGCGTTCCACGCATTCCAGAGGTGCGTAAGCGTAGCTCTCCTGCTCGACGATATACCACTGCGTGCCGCCGCCGTTCTCGCACAGCGAGAATACTTCCGACCAGTTCACATCGCCCTCGCCGATGAGCGCCTTGTCATAGCCGGCGGCGTACTCCTTGAGATGCACCGTGATGGCGCGGCCGGGGTAGTTGCGCAGACAGGCGATTGGGTCGCCGCCGCCGTGAATGGCGTTCCCCAGGTCGATCTGCATTACCACGTCGGGCCGGGTGTGCGAGAAGAACAGATCGAATGGCACGCCGCCGGCGATGGGCTGGAACTCGATGAAGTGATTGTGGTAACCGGTCAACATGCCGTGCGGCGCCAGTTGCTCGGCGATGCGGTTGAACAGGCCGGCGGTTTCCAGCCATGCCGCGCTCGAATCGCGATATTGCTCCGGCAGCGACGGCACGATCAGGTGTTTGTTGCCCAGCGTCTGGTTGAACTCGATCGTGGCGAGAAGCTTGTCGCCGAGCAAGCTGTCCAGGCTGGTATGTGTGCCGCAACATTTCAACCCGCAGTCATCCAGCAGGCTGCGCAGCGCCCGCGCCGAGTAGCCATAGTAGCCCGCAAACTCCACACCGGCATAACCCATCGCGGCAATCGCCTTCAACGCGGCGGGCAGGTAACGCGCGCAATCCTCGCGCACCGAATACAGTTGCAGCCCAATCGGAATCGCCGACATAGCGTACCTCCATCGAATGACGTCTGTGGCCTATTATTTGCCGAATGCCGTAATTGTGCCAATAGCGAATAGACCCTTGCGAAGGCTCCCAGCCTTCGCAAGGGTCAACCAATAGTTCTACTTGTCGCCGATGGTGAACAGAGCGCCATCGCTGCGCCCGAATACCTCCGGGAAATACTGCTCATTCACAAACGTCGGGATCACGTTGAACTGGCCGGCGCTCGTCGCCCGAAAGGTATAGCTGTATTCGTAGGTCCCCTTCGAGAGATAACGCGCGAAGAGGGCGACGCGGTCGTCGCGCAGCTCCGAACGCGAATACCAGTGCCACCACCAGATATACGGCCTCGCTCTGGCGGCGTTGCGGCGCAGCGCAGGGCCTTCGGCCAACTGGCTGGTCGTCGCCAGGCCGGTGTCTACGATTTCCGCGCCGGCCGGGATGGGGTCTTCCAGTTGCAGGTAATACAGTTCGCCGGGCGCGACCAGCGTGAGATTCACGCGGATGACGTCGCCCACCCTGGCGCTGGTCACCTGCGGGCACTTGACGCCGTCGGCGCAGCTGGCCAGCGTGTAGCGGCGCAGCACCGTGATGCCGCGGTCGATTGCCTTGATGGATGGCACGGGCAGGTAGGCTTTGAGATGGGCGCTGTAGTACAGCCGCCCCGGACCGTCGCCGCGCAGAATAGTCAGCCGGTTGCCGGTATCCCGCAACAGCGCAGCAATGGGGGTCTCCACGGTCGTCGTACGGGTAATCGTCTGCGCGGTGGCGCGTCCGCTGGCAATCCCCCGATCGTTCAGCAGCGCCGTGTATTCATAGTCGGCTCTCAGTTCGCCGGTGGCGCGCGCCCAGTCCGTCAGCGCAATCAGCGCCCAGGCGGTTTCCTGCGTCGTGTTCCAGATGCCGTTCGTGCGCGACACCATCAGCCAGCGCACGACGTTCGGTGCCAGCGCGCTGCTCGGGTCCAGTTGCGCCATCGCGCTCAGGATGATGGCCGTGCTGCGCGTGTCGGTGTTCATGGCCCACCAGTCCACATACTGCTCTTCCCAGTGCGCGCCGGTGGCGCTCTGGATGACCTTGCCGTTCAGGTCGGCAAAGAGCGTCTTCAATCGCGCATCCTGCTTATCCGCCCGGCCGATTGCCAGCGCCAGCAGCGCCCGCGCGTACAGGCTGAGCTTGTCGCGCGCATCGTAGAGCTGGCTGACCCTGGCGGTATCGCCGCGGCCGCCCTCGCCCAGCACATACAGCACGAAGGCCTGCAGGTTGTACTCGTAGTACTGGTTGAGGTTGGCAGTCTCGCGCAAGGTGCCCTGCAGATAGGCCAGCCCGCGCTGCAACGTGTCTGCGGACACATTGAACCCGGCATCACGCGCGCGCAGCAGGCCAAACACGATCCAGGCGCTGACGTGCGGGCTGCTTTCCAGGTTGTTCCACCAGCCCCATCCGCCGTCGCCGTGCTGCAGGCCATACAGTTTATTCAGGCTGTCGCTGACCAGGCTCTGCAATTTCGCTTCCAGCGCCGCATCTCGCGAGCCTGGCGCGAACTCGCGCAGCGCCCGGTAGTTCAGCACGTTGGGCAGGAAGCGCGCCGCCACGGCGTCGGCGCTGTCATACGGGTAATTCTCCAGGTAGGTCAGGCCGGCCTGCATCGACGCGGCGAGGGACGGGTCCAAGCGCACGGTCAGCGCCCCCTGCGAGGCGTCCAGCCGCGGGGGCAGCGCCACAATTTCGGTGCGGCTGCCGCCCCGGTCAAGCTCGCCGGCTGTGCCGATGACTTCC
>JAKALH010000535.1 GCA_021813225.1 Chloroflexota bacterium | reverse complement strand
CTGGTTCACTTTTAGTGCTGCGCCGCTGAATTGCCTCACATTTTGGCGGGAATCGACGAGGTGCCTGGCGGGCCAGTGCTCGATCAGCTCAGCGGCGACCATTGCCGCACGCGCGTCATTTCCCCATCCACTGGGAAGCTGCTGATTCACGATCACGAAGTCCACGGCACCGCATATTTCGCATAGGGAGTTATAGAGAAGCACCCAAGTCGCCTCGGACAAGAGGTTATAACGTCCAAAATCCATACGCGACTGCTCAACCCCTGCCAGGACAGGCTTACCGTACACCGGTGTATCCCACGCGCCGCCCTGCACAAATAAGCGACTCGTATCGACACCGAGGGCTTTCAACTCGCCGGTAAGTTCGTGGCCGAATACATCACCACCGATGACGCCAAGAGCCAGGATATTGCGAACGCCCAGGGCATGCAGATTGACGACGACATTTCCTGCACCGCCAGGTGAGTAACGCTGCGATAAAACATGTTGTACAGGTTTACCCGTCTCAATAGACGTTTCCGCATCCTGGTTATCAAGAATCCAGTACGCATCGACACAGAAATCGCCCAGCACCGCAATGCGCACCCGGCTGATACGGTCCAGGTACTCTGCAATCTCGCCGGATAACGGATACAGGTTGAGCATACAGTTTACAGATAGAGGTGCCTGTCCGGTCAGGTGGTCTGTGGCCGGATGATTTGACGATAAAGTTCAGGCAGCGTCACCAGTTGATCACCCTGCACATAGAAACCACGCCCGCCGAAAGCGGCCGGGATGCGCGTCACAACGCTCTTCTGATCGCGGAAGTAATAGCCAAACTGTCTTTCGTCATTCATCGCTGCCGGCTGCAGCGGCCGAATGTCGAAGTCAGCCGTGACGAGGGTGGCGGCAGGAGCATCGCCTACATTGGCAGCCATGGATATCGACTTCAGGAAAACCTCAGGACCGATCACCGCCGATCCCATATTGATGAACACGCCGCCGTATTTCATCCTGCGGACATGCTCGACAAATATCAGAAAGTCACGGCCACTGGTACCGCCCTTCGCCTCGCCATCGAAGCTGGGATGCTGGTCGATGACATCGCCGCCAACTAAGGCGTGAACGGTTAACGGCACATTGTGGCGCATGGCAGCGGCCAGCACGCTGATCTCCGGGTGCGCAAATTCCCTCGGTGCGCCATCACGCCAGACCCGCTCCATCACGGCCTGACGAAACTCAGCGTCTGTAATCATTCTGCCCAGCGATTCGCCATAGCCGAGTCTGCGGCGATTGCCTTCACGAATCGCTTCGTTGATATAGGCGAACTCATATGCCATGCCGAACTCCCCTTTGCCAAGCGAGTTCGGGACATATTCGCTGGTCTCGCCGATCAGGGCGAGTTCAAAATCGTGTATGGTGCCCGCGGTATTCACAGCGTACAGCGTGATGAGACCGCGCGCCATGATATCCGCTATAACCGGCCCAAAGCCATTTTTCAGCACATGGGCGCCGCTGAACAGAATGACCGGCCACCCATTGCGCCGTGCATGCAAAACCGCGCGGGATACAGGGGCCACTAGTTCGACCGCCTCAACACTGGCTTGAGGCTGGGATAATATTCTGTCCGGCGTGTATAGCTGATCCCAGCGGACCTTGTTCTTCCGCTGCGCGATGGGATAGGTTCTGATAGCGCTGCTGTCAAAGATGGGATACCTGCCGTTGTAAGTCATCGCTCATGCACTCACTGGCTTGCGGTTTGTCGCCTGCTTTTCTTGTTGACACGAAAGACTTCCAACGCATTCCCGCGCATCAGAGGCTCGATCAGTTCCAGTGCTTCGGCGGCGTCGATCCAGCCCTCGTCTACCAGTTCGCTTAAAGCAAGCAACAGACCGTGACGCGCTATCGCGGCATGCCCGACGACGTTTTCAACTGCGGTATAGTCTCCACCGAAGGTAAATAGTTTATTCGACGGTACGGCCATCAGAAACTCCTTCACGAAGTTCTTGGTCGCCAGCGGGTTGACGATCCACGCCCAGCACAGGTCAACATAGACATTGGGGTATTGCTTGGCCAGTGCGATCAGCTCATCCTGATATGGATAAGCGATATGCATGAGCACAAAGCGGGTTGACGGGAAATCTCCGAGTATGGGACACAGGTCCTTGAGATTCTGGCTCACGCGCTGCAACGGCATATAGCCCGTGCCTGCATAGTACCCCGTATGCAGCTTTACGGGCAATCCGTATTCGGTTGCCCGGCGTGTGCTGTGCCGCCACAGGTGGTCCTGCAGTGCTTTGGTGTCGGCTTCGCTCATGCTGGCGGGCGAGGTTACGTGTATTTGGAACAATCGTTCTGCCGCGTCCGCATCGACATTCTCATAGTCCAGGCGACGCTCATAGGCGCTTTGATTCTTCACAGCCACAGCCTGCTGCCCATAACTCTCAAAGAACCATTCAATCGCCTGATAGCACTCGCTTAACGTCGTGACAGGCAGTCCGGTCTCTCTGCTCAGATGCGCCACATCAAGCCCGCTCCCCATTGGAACCGTCGATATATCCTGCAACAGCAGATCCGGGTA
>JAKALH010000534.1 GCA_021813225.1 Chloroflexota bacterium | reverse complement strand
GATTATCCGCTGGCAATGCTCCGCTTTGAATGTCGTCCGTCATGGTCGGGTACGCATCCTCGCTCGCGCGCCGGATTGCCGCGCACGGCGCAATCACGGGTCTGCTGTCTTATCGACTCTCACGGCGCGGGTGGCGGTAGTTTGTCTGGGTCAGCCGTTCCCTGCAAACGGAAGCCGCAGGAAATTCACGTATAACGCCACCCGCCCGACTAGCGTGATTGTAGCATCACGGCTGCGGCGAAGCGCAGCAGCACCAACTGGCGCCGCCAGCGGCCGGGCTGTCGCAACAGTCGATACAGCCACTCCAGGCCCATGCGCTGCATCTGCGGCGGGGCGCGTTTCTGCAGGCCGGTGATGAAATCGAACGCGCCGCCGACGCCAATCCCCACCAGGCCGGGCGCGCCAGCCGCGGCGGCATCGGGCGTGGTTCCGGCCATCAGCGCCGGCAGATTACGCGCCAGCCACAGGTCCTGGCCGGGAGCGCCATAAGCCACAAACAGCAGGTTGGCGCGCGCGCGCCGGATGATGGCTACGGCATCGCGATCATCCTGCGGGTGCGGCGAGCCAGCATACGCACCGGCTACCACCAGGCCCTGATACTTGAACGCTACAATGGCCGCGGCGCGTTCCGCCACGCCCGTGCGCGCACCCAGGAAGAACACCCGCCAGCCGGATTGCGAGCCAATGGCGCACAGGCGCTGCAGCAGGTCGACGCCCGCCACACGCTCGCGCAGCGGCTTTCTCATACGGCGCGCCGCCCACAACACGCCCACGCCATCCGGCACGTTCAGGTCGGTATGGTCGAGGACGGCAGCGAACGAAGCGTCGCCGGATGCCCTCATGATAAATTCGGGATTGACCGTGGCAATCTGGTGCCAGCCGCCGCCCGCAATATACCCGGCGACACGGTCGCAGGCTTCCTGCATGGTCACATCGTCAATACGGACGCCGAGGATGCGCAGTGGAGCCGGATTGGTCGAAGGCAACGGGATGTCAGAGATTGATGTCTGTTGCACGTGCCACACAGCCTGGCAGGCACGCCTGCCGTTCTCCGCTCATCAACTGCATAAAATCGACAGATTACCCGCCATCCAGTTTCGCCAGCACCGCGCCGGCGCAGCGCTCCCAACTGAAGCGCGCCACATTGGCACGGCCGGCCCTGATGAGGCTTTCGCGTATTGAAACATCAAACAGGCATTCGCGCAATGCGGCTGCCAGCGCCGGGACATCCAGCGGGTCGACCTGCAATGCACCTGCACCGGCCACTTCCGGCAGCGACGAAACGTTGCTGCACACCACCGGCACGCCGGCCGATTGCGCCTCAAGCACCGGAAAGCCAAAACCTTCGTATAACGATGGAAAAGCAAAAGCGCGTGCGCCTTGCAGCAGCACTGCTTTTTCCGCGTCGCTGACGTAACCGGCAAATCGCACGCTGTCGCCCAGGCCCAGCCGGGTGACCAGCGCAGGGAGGTCTTCGCCGCCCCAACCGGGCGCGCCGGCTATCACCAGCATTGGCAGCCTGTCGAGGTTGCCGGCCGGCTGATTGCGCAATGAAACCAGCAACTGCTGCCATGCCTGTATCAACCGCCGCAGGTTTTTGCGCGGCTGCATGGTGCCGACGAACAGTGCATAGGGATGACCGTCAAACCAGCGATATTTCGCCCTGACGGTATTGACATCATCTTCTGAAACGGCGACCGGCGGCAACAAGCCGGGATACGCCACCGCGATTCTGGAAGCGGGGGTTCGGTAGTAGCGCTGCACATCCGCACGGGTCGCTTCGGAATCGACGACAACCGCCGACGCATAGCGTGCGGATAACGCCGTGCCGAACTCCAGCAGCAGGCGCTGGCGCAGCGGGTGTGCCCGCGGAAACCGCCGATAGCCGACGTCGTGGACGGTGACGACGGAGCGCGTCGTCCGCCGGACAGCCTGCGGCAGCGGCAGCACATGCGCCGGGATGAACAGCGCATCCGGCGGGTGCGCGGCAATCTCCCGGGCCAGGCCGATGTGGGTCCACAGGCGCACCCGGCGGATGAGTACGATGTCAACGTGTTCAGGCGCAGGCGCCTGCAGCATTCCCTTATCCAGTGGCGTGCGCGCGTACAGCCGGTAAGTATGCTGCGGGGCGTATCGCAACAACGCCCGGGTTACTTCAAGCGCGTAACGCTCCGTGCCCGTCATGACGGCGTTATCGATGCGGCTGGCGTCTATTCCGATGATCACAGCGTCGATTATCTCAGCACCGCTGCCTTTCCGGGCGGCCACATTACAATGCAGGTGTGGCAGGCGAACACATACTGGTAGTGGAAGACGAACCGGCCGTCGCGCGCGGGCTGTTATACGGCCTTAAAAACGAAGGCTTCGTCGCCTATTGGGCCGACCACGGCCAGGCGGCGCTCGATATTGCACGCGATACGGACAAAGATGTGCAACTTATCCTGCTGGACATCCGCCTGCCGGACATCAGCGGCTTCGATGTATGCCGCCAGTTGCGCACCGAGGGCAAGCGCCAGCCCATCATTATGCTCACCGCCAGCGATGATGAAGTGGACAAGGTGCTGGGTC
>JAKALH010000533.1 GCA_021813225.1 Chloroflexota bacterium | reverse complement strand
GCGGGCGGGCCGGCCGCGCCAGGCGCGCCGAGCGCATAACCGGGCAACCTCCGTCCGATCAGAGGGTCAACACAGCGCCGGTCCGATCTGCGCAAACAGGTCGGGCCGATTGCTCGTGATGCCGTCGACGCCCATAGTGTGGATGCGCTCAATGTCAGCCGCGTCGTCGACCGTCCAGACGAAGATGCGCTTGCCGGCCGCGTGCACGCGGCGGACCGTCGCCGCCGTGACGAAGTGGTAATTCAACATCACGGCGCTGGCGTGCGCATCCTCGATGACGCCCGCGATGTTCAGCGGCAGCGTGCGGCGCATCAGTTTCACCGCGAGCTTGACGAGCGGGCGCAGCAGCGGCTGGCCGGCCGCGCTGTGGTTTTGCGGGTGTGAGATGCCGGTCCGGATCGACGGCTCGATCTCGCGCACCGCGCGCAGGCTGGCGGCGATGTTCGAACTGATGATGACGTCGTCTACGACGCCCCGGTCGCGCAGGACATCCAGCACGGCGCTTTCGTGGCCCGCGCCTTTGAGATCGACGTTCATCAGCGCGCGGCCTTTGATGAGGTCCAGCGCTTCGTCGAGCGTCGCCACGCGCGCGCCGTCGCGGGTTTTGAGCGCGCGCAGTTCCTGCAGCGTCGCCCCCGCGACGGCGCCCTGTCCCCCTTCGAACTGCGCCATATCCTCGTCGTGCAAAAGCACCAGCCCGTCCTGGCAGGCCTGCACGTCAAACTCGATGGCATCGGCGCCCATCTGCAATCCCATCGCCAGTGATTCGAGCGAGTTATGCGGCGCATAATGGCCCGCCCCGGCGTGGCCGATGCGCAGGCAGGGCTTGCCCCATGCTTCCGGCCACTCCGCAGCTACTGCCGCCGATGATTTAGTTGTAGTTCCTATCACTTGCCTCTCTGAGCCGGCGCCGGCAATTTCGCCCCCCGGCCGAAGCGCTATTATCGCAGCAAGCCGGCGACGACAAGCGCGCGTGTATCCAGTGGTTCATCCGACAAATGATTGATATGCTCAGAGCCCCGTCCCAGGGGCGAGGTCGTGGCAGGAGACGCCCCGTCCACGGTGCGGCGTTCGTGCGCATCTCCGAGGACAGGGACGCGGAGCGAATGTGAAAAGCTAGAGGGAGCACACACAGGTGCTCCCCTACGTACGGGCCGACCTGCGTGTCGGCCCATTACTGGTAGGACAAAACCCCCGGAATCTCCAAGATTCCGGGGGTTTATAAGCCTGCGTGGTCACAGACGCATGGCGCGCGCGATGATCTCGGCGCGCCCGGTCAGCCCGCGCCGGCGGCTCACATCGAGTTGCAGGTCCAGCGGCGGCACGCGCAATACGGCGCCGCGCCAGTCGATCCGTTCGAGGCGGCTGGCCGCGAGCGGTCCGAAGTCGGTGGCCCCGTGCGCATCGACATCCGCGTGCACACCGCCGACCCACTCGAAACGCGCGTGCAGGAACGAACGTCCGAATGAGTTGCCGATCCATCTCTCGCTGGGCAGGAACGGTTCGACGAGGACATCCAGCAGCAGTTCGCTCAGCCGCTGCGCCCCCGCGTCGTCTACAATGATATCGACGTCGTGCGGGGCAATGTCCAAGCCGCGCGCAGCCAGAGCCGCGCTGCCCACCAGATACCAGTCGATGTTATCGCACTCGATGCGCTCCAGAAAAGCCAGCAGCGCTTGTTCCCATGGAACGGCGCGCACGCCGGCGGCCTGCAGGATCATCTCTTCGGCGCAACGCTCGAAGTTCCGGTAGATGCGCTGCAGGTGCGGGGTGTGTGACGGAAAAGATTTGGCGAAACCGCCCTCGATCTGCGTGTAATACAGGCCGCGCGCGGCGTCGTGATATGCCGCGTCGAGATCGGCGATGATGAAAGACGTCGTGTCGCCGAGTGTCTTGCAGGTGGTTTTCATGGCAGGTTAAACGTTCATCCCTCGTCGCGCCGCCATGCGCGCCGCTTCATCGTTGGACATTGAAATCTCCTCCGTTAACCGCGCGAGACTCGCGGGCAGCCGCCCTCGCGCACCGCGCACATGCTCATAGTTTAGCGCCGCGGCGAAAACAGATTGCGCCGGCAAGATACGCAAAAGCCACAATTGCCCGCGCTTCGCCGCACTTTATAGTCCGGCTGAGCCTGTGTGTCATGAGACTGCGGTTACTCATCCTGTTGCTGCTGTTGTTATCGCCGTTCCGCGTGGCGCACGGCGACGCGCCCGTCACGATTGACTTCACCGCTGCTGCGGTACCGCCGGACATGCGCCCTGCCATTGCGGCGACGCTGCTCGACCTGACTCCGCCGCTGTCGTCTGCACGCCATCTCGCCATCGTGTCGCTGCAGAGGCAGGGCGACTGGGCGCTGGCGACGCTGGCTGCGCTGGATGGCAACCCCGAAGCCGTCGGCGTTGGCGACGACAGCGCGCTGATCGTGCTGCACAGGGACGGTCAGGGACAGTGGCGGGCCGCGGCGGAGGGCACAACGGCCTTCCAGTCGTTAACCTCCAGCGCTCCCGACAGTGTGCTGCCCGGCGAAGCAAAAGCAACTCTGCTGCACAGCGGTCTCGCGCCGTCGGATG
>JAKALH010000532.1 GCA_021813225.1 Chloroflexota bacterium | reverse complement strand
CCGGATTTTCATCACGCCGTTTTCCTGCACGCTCATGCTGCCGCTTTTATCCATGACGATTGCCATGGATACGGCGGGGAAGCGGCGCGGGTCCTTGATCTGCGAATTGACCGGCAGCGCCTGCTCCAGCGTCGTCTTGAAGTAGCCGCCGACGCCGTAACTGCTGGGGCCGCCGACGGTCACCAGACCGCCGCCGGCGTCGCGCACGTAGCTCTGCAGCGCCAGCATGGAGCGCGGCGACATCTCGCGGGCAGGCGCATCGACCAGGATGACCGCCTGATAAGGCGACAGCGACGTCATCTCGGTGGGCAGCGCGCGCGGCGTGGTTTCGTCGTACAGGATGCCTGCCGCAGTCAGCGCCGCTTTCAACGGCGATGTCTCGTCGACGACAGCCCCCTTATCGCCGGGCGAAGGAGTGCCGGCCGGCTGCGCCACCAGCAGCACGCGCGGCGGCCCGACCACGATCATCGACGCGGAGAGTGTGTCGTTCTGCGGAACCGTATCGACGGCGGCGGCGATCCGGGCGCGGAATTCGGTGAAGCCCGGACGCACGGCGCTGGCACGCACATTGAATTCATTCAACCCCACCACCAGGTTTATATTCTGCTGGGCCACAACATCCGGCCCCGAGAAGACGGTGAGCTGCGCGCGCATGGCGGCGTTGGAGCGCACCGCTATCTGCAGCGGAATGGACTGGCCGACCGACGCCCGCTGCGGCGCGTCGATGCGCTCGACGGCGGCGTCGGGACCTTCCACCACCTGAATCGGCACGACATCCAGCCGCGCGTTGACGGCGTGCACCAGGCGGGCCGCGGCGTCGGCGTTGCCCACTGTCTGCTGCCCGTCGCTCAACAGCACCAGCCGCTTGGCGTGGTCAGCGGGCAGCAGCGCCAGCCCCAGCCGGATGGCGCTCTCGATATCCGTGCCCGCCGTGCGCACCTGCGTGCTGAGGTCGGGCAGGTCCTGCAGGGCAGACATGTTGCGCTCCACCTGAGCATCCGCGCCGAACACGACGACGGCAGCTTCTTCGCTGCCGTCGGTGCGCATGGCGCGCAGGGCATCGCGCACGAATTGCAGTTCCGCATCGCGGCCGCTGGCGCGCATGCTGTCCGACAGGTCGACGATGAACGCCACCGCGAGTTTGTTATTGAATGTCACGGCCTGCAGCCCGGCCAGCGAGAGGATGATGCACGACAGCAGCAGGCAGCGGATGAACAGGCCCATCCAGGCGTGGGTGGGCGCAAGATGAGCGCCGCCCTTGCCTCTCTGGCGGCGCAAACGCGGCAGCGCGATGAATGCGCTGGCGGGTAACAACACCAGCAGCGCCAGGAACAGCGGCTGCGTGAATGTGATCACACCGGCTACTATAGCAGGTTGACCTGTGGGTTATGATTTTCTGTATGGCGGTCCAGAGTTTTTACCAGCAGGTGTACGAGGTCGTCAAGTTGATTCCGCGCGGGAAGGTGATGAGTTACGGCGGCGTGGCTCGCCAGTGCGGCCACCCCGGACTGGCGCGCACCGTGGGATATGCGCTGCACTCGCTGCAGCCCGGCGCGCGCGTGCCGTGGTGGCGGGTGATCAATTCGGCGGGGCGGATCTCAATCCCCGGCGCAGAGGCGTCTGACACGCAGCGCCGCAAGTTGCTGGCCGAAGGCGTCGTCGTCGACGCGGAAACCCTGCGCGTGGACATGCGCGCCTATGACGCGGAGACGAAGGTGTATGAGAAACTGCGCCGCAGGCATGCTGGCGCAGCGAAGCGCAGGGCGCGCTTGCCGGATGCATGACTGTATGATAGCGTAAGTGCGACATGAAAAGAATCCTGGTTCTGCACGGCCCTAACCTGAACCTGCTGGGTTTGCGCGAGCCGGCTGTTTACGGCCGTGTGACGCTGGATGATATCAACAGCCGCCTGAACGAGCTGGCGGCCAGGCGCGGGGCTGAACTTACTATCCGGCAGTCCAACCACGAGGGCGCCCTGATTGATGCGATACAGGACGCGCATGCGTGGGCGTCCGGCATCCTGATCAACCCGGGCGGGTTGACGCATACCAGCGTGGCGCTGCGAGACGCCATCAGCGGGGTGGCGCTGCCGGCCGTCGAGGTGCACCTTTCGAACATCGCTGCGCGCGAGGAATTCCGCCACCACTCATATATCTCGGCGGTGTGCGTGGGCACGATCGCCGGCTTCGGCTGGCGCAGTTATCCGCTGGGTTTGACGGCGCTGCTGGACAAGCTGGACGAGCAGGCGCCGCTGGCGTGAACAGCGATGGCGCGGCACGGTTCGCGCAGCACTTTCATCTCCGTTTCGGCTACACCGCCCCCAGCACCATCGCCAGCAGCGCCATGCGCACAAAGACCCCGTTATGCGCCTGGCGGAAGTACGCGGCGTTGGGCAGTGTGTCCACGTCCGTCGCAATTTCATCCACGCGCGGAAGCGGGTGCATGATGGCGACGCCCGGCTTGGCCTGCGCGACGACTGCGGCGTTGACGACATACACGCCTTTGTATTTCATGTACTCCTCGACGGTATTGAAGCGTTCCTGCTGGATGCGCGTGACGTACACGATTTCTGC
>JAKALH010000531.1 GCA_021813225.1 Chloroflexota bacterium | reverse complement strand
CACGGGCTTGCTCCCGGCCATCACCACGCCGCTCGCGCCCGCCGCCAACAGCGACATCACCAGCGGTCTGACCCCTCAGAACTACGGAGTGGAACAGTATTCGCTGTCGGTCAATCAATATGCGGCGAACATGCAGCTGAACTTCCGCACCGCGAAGGTGGCGATCGCATCCCTGTTCCTCCGCAACGCAGTCTCCCTGGCCGAGCAAGCGTTCCGGTCGGTCGATACGCTGGCGCAGATGGCGCTGTTCAACACGTACCTTGGCGGAAATACTCGCGTGCGCACTACGCTGGGGGCGCCCGGGACTGCCGTGAGCGTGGATGACATCCGCGGCTTCCAGTACACATGGAACAGCGAAGGCCAAGTCGTTTCCATCTCGGCGGGAAATCCGGTGAACGTAACGGTCGGGGCGGATGTGTACAGCCTGACGGGCGCTGTTGCGGACGGGTCCAACGTCTCGACCACCCCTGGCGGCGTCTCCGGGGTTCTGACTTTCTCCACCAACGTCACAACCGCCGACGGGACCGCCGGGAATGCTGTCGTTTCGGCTGTCGCGCCTTACGTCCTGCGCCCGAGCACCACGAGCGGGAACGTCATGGCCGCCACAACCGCCGCCATCGCTGCCGCCAGCGACATCAACTTCGGCAAGCTGACCATGCAGATGATCCTGACCGCCAAGGCCACCATGTCGGCCAACGGTGTTCCGGCTGTCGCAGAAACCGGCATGTATCACCTCTACCTCGACCCGCTTCAGGCTTCTGGCCTGTTCGGCGACAGCGAGTTCCAGTTGCTGTTCCGCGGCACCGAGACCAAGTCGCCGGAAATGCGCCGCGCCATCGTCAATGATCTGCTGGGCGTCAGTCTCTTCGAGACGAATCTGAACCCTGTGCAAGCGCTGGCCGGCGTTGGCACGGTGCGCCGCGGCATCCTCTGCGGCCAGGGCGCGCTGGTCGAGGGCACCTTCACTGGGGAAGCCTACGCGGAAACCGAAGGGATCGATGACGAGGAAATGATCACCGTGGTGGATGACATCGCGCACGTCACCCGTGAGCCCCTGGATGCGTTGAAGCAGGTCGTGACGCAGACCTGGGACTACATCGGCGGATTCGCGGTGCCGTCCGACATCACCACCAACACCCAGACGATCCCGACCGCCAATAACAGCGCATTCAAGCGCGGGATCATGCTCGAGTCCCTGTAGCACCTTCTCCTTGCAGCATTCGGGCCGCCATGCGCGGCCCGCTTTTCTAAGCCGCTTCCTCGAGGCGGCTTAGACAAATTCACCAGGAGGAAACATGGCGAAGACACCCAAGGCCGGCGCGGCTGGCAACGACGAGACACCCAAGGCCGGCGCGGCTGGCGATGTCTTCGTCCTGACCCGCAACTTCGGCTGGATCGAAGGAAGGGACCATCGGTTTCTTGAGGCTGGCACCGAGTTGTCGGTTGCCGACGATGGTGACCTGATCGCCGATCTGCATCGCTTAGGCGCGTCCATCGAGCCGCTGAAATAAATGGCCTTCACGCCCTACACCTTCACCAGCGCGCAACTGGTCGATATTCGCCGCTTCTGCGGGTATCCGGCCTATGGCGATGGCGCCGTCGTGTTCCCGTTCCCGTGGATCATGAAGCAATACCTGGCGCTCGAGTATCGCCTGCAGCACATCAGCACCGATGAAGGCAATGTGGTCGTGAACACCTACCTGACCAACCTCTACACGCTGGAATCCGCTGTTCCCGGTGCGGGTGCGAACCTCGACACCGACGAGGCGGCCGTGTGGAAGCACAACAAGAACGAGGTCCGCGACCGTCTCGCGCTGTTCGATGACTGGCGCCGCCGGCTGTGCCAGTTTCTCGGCGTGCCTCCTGGGCCGCAGATGGCCGCGCAGGGCGGCGGCATCACGCTGGTGGTGTGATGGACGGCGCCACGATCAACGCCAAGGTCTATGCCGGCTACGCCAAGGCGGCGCTGCGCATCGGCACCACTTACCAGCACTACCGGCCGACCACCGCGAACACGCCGATCGCCGCTGGCAACCGGCTCGCCGACATGCTGGTGAGCCTGAACGCCGACGATCCGCGCTACTCGAAGCCGAACGTCTATGGCAAGGCGACCTGGTACGCCGTCGCCGATGCCTCGCAGTTCCAGGTCGGCGACTACATCGTGGGCGTGGAGGGCACGCTGTTCGTGGCGGCCCTGCAGCAGCTCCTGCCGATCTTCATGGTCGATTGCAACCGCGTGGCCTCGTTCAACCGCCCGCAGCAGCAGTCCGGCGTCGGCGCGCTGAGCTACGGCGGCACGACGGCGGCGAACGAAACGGCGCTGGCCGCGTCCTGGCCATGCTCGATCCTGCAGGACACGAAGAAGTACAAGAGCGACGTGGATCTGCCCGGGGACGTGCGCGACCCCTGGTGGGCGATCCTTGCGCCGACCATCCCGGGCGTGACGCTCAGGAACGGCGACATCATGACCGATGACCTGGGGCGGAAGTACATCATCGGCAGCGCCGAGCTGACGGACCTCGGCTGGCGTCTCACAGCTCAGCAGGCGCAGACGTAATGGCCGACATCATCGACGT
>JAKALH010000530.1 GCA_021813225.1 Chloroflexota bacterium | reverse complement strand
TGGCGCGCGCCAGATCGGTGGCGATTTCCGCCACGCGCTGTGTGTGTCCCTGCGTGCGCTGGTCGCGCAGGTCCAGCGCGCGCGACCAGCCTTCAATCGTGGCCTCATAGGCCAGCACGAGTTCCTTATTGGTGCGCTGCATACTTTCGTACAGCGCGGCGTTATCGACGGCCAGCGTCGCCTGATCGGCCAGCGTTTCCAGAGTGGTGACCCATTCGTCGTCGGGGTTGAGCGGCGCGCGCTGGAACACTTCCAGCACGCCGATGATCTGGCTCTTGGCGGTCAATGGAACCGCAACGAGTGAGGCGAATCCTTCGGCCGTGAACAGCGCGGCATCGCGCTGGCAAGTTGCCGTATCGGCCCGCAGCGTGGAACTCTTGCCGAAGGCAATACGGTGCTCCAGCGCCGCATGCCCGGCGAAACCTTCGCCCAGCCGCAGGCGCGTCTGGTGAGGCGTGCGGGTATTAAACCCGGTGCCGGCCGCATACGACAACGTATTCGTCTCCGGGCTGAACAGGAGGATGTCGGCGGCGTCAACGTGCAACTGGTATACGACCTCCTCCAGGATGATATCGAGCGTGGCGTTCAGGCTGAGATCGGAAGCGATGGCGACATCGATCTTATGCTGCGCCTGCAGGCTGCTCAGCCGGCGGCGGGTTTCCTCGAACATGCGCGCGTTATCCAGGGCGGCGGCGGCCATCAGGGAATAGCTTTGGAAGAACTGCTGGCGCTCCGGGGTGAAAAACCCGCGCTGGCCGCTGTGCAGCAGCAGTGCGCCGAACGGCTGGCTTCGGCTGACCAGCGGCAGGGCAGCGGTGGAGGCGAACCCGTACTGTCGGGCCATATCGCGCCAGGAGCCGGGTTCGCTGTCGGCGGCCAGGTCATCGCTGACGACCGGCACGCCCTGCCGGATGGCGCGCCCGGCCGGGCACTGGCCGGCCGGGGTGTTGTCCCAGCGAATCGGCATGTGGCCGGGATACCCCGCGTCGGGCGGATACTGATCCAGCACGACAATCTGGCCATTGGAGCTGGCCTGCCCCACCCAGGCTTTCTTGACGCCGAAAACATCGACGCAGTTGCGGGTGACGGAACGCGCCAGTTGCATGGAATCGAGGTTGCCCGTCAACTCCTGCGCGGCGGCGTATAGCGCGCGCAATTCCGCCAGTTGCTGCTTGATTCTCTCCTCGGCCTGCTTGTTTGTACTGATGTCCTGCGCGGCGCCCACGATGCGCGCCACTTTCCCACTGGATTCGTCGCGCACCGGCGTGGCATAGACGCGCAGCCAGCGCACCGGGCCGTCCTTCGTCAGGATGCGAAACTCGCTGACGGCGGCCTCGCCGGCCAGCAACTGGCGCAGGCGCGCCTCGTACATCGCGCGGTCGTCGGGATGGATGATAGAAGACCAGATGTCGTCATCGTTCCCTGACCAGTCTTCCGGCTTATAGCCGGTGATGCGCGTGTAGGCCTCGGTGACCCACTCGAACTCCAGCCCGCCATCCGCACCGATGCGGTAGGAGTACGAATAGTCGGAGCTGAGTTCGGAGATGGCGCGGTAGCGTTCCTCGCTTTGCTGCAACGCCAGTTCGGTCTGCAGGCGCGCAGTCATGTCGCGCCCGTACACCACAACATACTCTTCGTCTTCGTAGCGGACGAAGCTGGTGCTGAGCAGCAGATAGCGGGTCTGCCCGTCGGCCAGTTGTATCGGCAGTTGCTCCTCGTTGTTGCCCTGCACCCTCAGGCTCTCCCAGTAGGCCGGCCAGTCTGCCGCCGTATACATCGGGAACAGCTCCCAGAATTTGCGGTTCAGGATGCTCTCGCAGGGCATGTCGATCGACCTGCAGGTGGCATCGTTAACGTACAGGATATTCCCGTTGTGCGAAATGCGCGCCATCGGTTCGGGCGCGTGGTCGACGATGTACTGCGTGCGGCGCAGCGACTGATCCGCCTGCCTGCGCGCGGTGACATCGTTGATGACAGCCAGCCGCGCGGGTCTGCCGGCAAACTGCGTCTCGCGCGTTTCGATTTCGACATCCATGAGGGCGCCGCTGCCGGTGCGATGGCGGTGTTCGAGGTGCGCATCGGCCGGGAAGGCGGCGCTGTCAAGGCCAGATGCTGCCCCGGGCGGATACAGATCGCGCATCGTCATGCGCTCAAAATCGCCCTGCGTGTAGCCATAGCGCTGAACGGCGGCCTCATTCACCGCCAGAATTGCCAGCGACTGCGAGTCGTACACGCACATCGGGTAGGGCGCCTGGTCGAACAACAGCGATCTTTCGCGGTCCAGTTCGCCGGCGCGCGCGCGGGCGCGCTCGGCGGCGGCGCGTTCCACATAGATGATCAGCGCCACGATGACGACGAATCCCGATCCTTTGTAGATGGAGAAAAGCGTCATCGTTTCCGTGTCCTTGACCAGCGCCTCAAGGATTCGGTCGCTGATGACAATCCACAACCCTGCCAGCACAGCAAAGACCAGCGTAATGCGCAGCGCCGCCCCGGATATGCCAAACGGCAGGACGAGTCGACGACTCCCCGTATCTCTTTTCATCTCGTTCATGTATTTTGCCAGCATATCCGCGCGCGGATACA
>JAKALH010000529.1 GCA_021813225.1 Chloroflexota bacterium | reverse complement strand
ATCGGCGTATTCGGCATGAATGCGTAGAGGCTTCTGCCCGGCGGCACGGCGCGTGCTGCGCGGCGGCGGGGCGCTGCGCTTCTGGTTGGTGTTGAACGGCGGGTCCAGATAAATCAACTGGCAGGCGCCATCGGACATGCGTTGCAACTCGTCCAGGCAATCTGCGCAGACCAGTCGATTCGTGTGTGACATGGCAGTCCCGTGATGATACAACGCGGCCGTTCGGCCATACTCGCCGTGCGATACACCGCTTACCGATGTATGATGGCGGTCATATCGCAAACCATGAACGACCAGTCATTCGGCGTCATACCCATCCGGCGGCAGGACAGGCGCTTCCTGTTTCTGCTGGTGCAGCATCATGCCGGTCATTGGGCCTTTCCCAAGGGTCACGCAGAACACGGCGAGACGGCGATTCAGGCGGCCCGGCGGGAGTTACGCGAGGAAACCGGTATCTCCGCCGTGCAACTGCTGCAGGACGCGGTTCTTTCTGAGACCTATTACTTCAAACGCGACCAGCAGACTGTCGCCAAGACGGTGCGTTACTACATCGGCATCGTCGGGGATGCAGCCGTGCAGATTCAGGCGGCGGAGATCAAGGATTACCGGTGGGTGTCTTTTGACGAGGCGACCAGGCTCATCACGTTCAGCGAAAGCCGGCGCGTGCTCAGCACGGCGCAGGAATACCTGACCCAGCGCCTCAAGCAGCGAGATGTCAGACTTCTCGGAGAAGTCTGACATCTCGAACACATCAATCCAACAAGCGCACACCGACCGTTGTCCCGGCAGCCAGCCGGTCGACGCCGATCGGCGCGCACACCAGCCCGCCAGCGCGCGCCAGGCTGAATATCAGGTTGCTCTTCGTGGTGACGGGTTCGGCAGCCGGGGGATGCCGGTCATCGGCTGATTGCTTCAGGCTGACGGGAAACCAGTGTTCCAGGTCGCCCGGCGATTTCACATCTTTCGTTAGAATGGCCCGCACATATTTAGGCGTGGGCGCTGTTCCGTGCTGCAGCCGCCACAGTGTCGGCGCGACGAACAGGCTGGCGGTTACGAAGGCGCTGACCGGGTTGCCCGGCAGGCCGAACACGGGCCTGCCGTCGGCGACGGCGAACAGGGTCGGTTTGCCGGGACGGAAAGCGATACCGTGCACCAGGATGCCGGGCTTGCCCATGCCGTCCACCACGTCGGGAGTGAAGTCGCGCTCGCTGACGGAACTGCCCGCCATGAAGACCACCATATCGGCTTCCTGCATAGCTCTCGCAGCGGCAGCCTCGAAGGCGCTGCGGTTATCGGGCAGAATGCCGTAGTCCAGCGCCACACCGCCGTTGCGCTCCACCAGCGCCGCCAGCATGGGCGTGTTGATATTGCGCACCTGCCCGGGCCGGGTTTCCACATCGGCTGGTACTACTTCATCGCCGCTGGCAATCAGCGCCACGCGCGGCTTGCCATACACCTCGACCTCGGTCATGCCGATGGAGAGCAGCCCGCCGATCTCCGGTTCGCGCAGGCGCGTCCCGGCGCGCACGACGATCTCGCCCTGCTGAACATCTTCGCCCTGCCGGATGGTATTCTCGCCGGCGGCCACCTGCGTCTGGGTTTGAATCTTGCCCAGGCCGGACTGGTCGAGCAACTTCACCTGCTCGACCATGACCACTGCATCCGCGCCTTCGGGAATGTTGCCGCCGGTATGAATCAGCGCGGCATCGCCGAGTTTGACACGCAGATGCGCGAGTTCGCCCATGCGCACCTCGCCGACGACGCGCAACACGCCGGGCGTGGAACTGGCGCGCACGGCGTAGCCGTCCACGGTGCTGCGGCGAAATTCCGGCAGCGGGATCGGCGATGCCACATCGCGCGCCAGCACGCGGTTGAGCGCTGCGGCGGTGCGCACGCGCTCAGTCTGCGCCTGAAGCGCCGCAGCATCGAGCGCGCCATTCAGCCGGGCCAGCGCGTCGGCGGGTGAAAGCAGGTCAAAGGTGCGCATGGCTATCTCATGACAACGCCCGTGGCGCTGAGCAGATTCACAACGCTCGCGCTCATGGCGTTGAAGAACGGCAGCGAATACAGTCCGATATAGAAGATAACGCCCAGCAGCGGCACAACGGCGGCGACTTCGCGCCAGTTCAGGTCAACCAGCTTGTCATTCGCCGCGCTGCGGCTTTCGCCCAGGAATATCTTCTGATAGAACGTCAACAGGTAAACGGCGCTCAGGATCATGCCGCAGGCGGCGAACGCCGTCCACCACTGCGGATACTGGATTACCGTAGACTGGAACGCGCCCTGCAGAATCACGAACTCGCCGACGAAGCCGTTCAGCGCCGGCAGCCCTGCCGAACTCAGAACGAACAGCAGCGCCAGCGTGCCATACAGCGGCATCCTGCCCCAGATGCCGCCGAACCCGGCCAGTTCGCGCGAGTGGCGGCGCTCGTACAGGAAACCGACAATCAGGAACAGGCCGCCGGTGCTGATGCCGTGGTTCACCATCTGCAGCAGCGCGCCCTGCAGGCCCAACTGGTTCAGGCTGAAGATGCCCAGCACAATGTAACCCATGTGGCTGATCGACGAATAGGCCACCAGCCGCTT
>JAKALH010000528.1 GCA_021813225.1 Chloroflexota bacterium | reverse complement strand
TGTCTTTTCCCGTGAACCGTTGCCGCTGGACAGCCCGTTGTGGCGTATGGATAATGTGATCTTGACGCCGCATATCGCAGGGATAACGCCCAGCTATGGTCGTCGCGCCGCAGAGCTATTCGTGGATAATCTGCAACGATATATCGCGGGCAACCCGCTGATGAACAAAGTCGATTTTTCGAGAGGATACTGAAGGCCGAATATGAAGTTGTCCGTCGTCATGCCCGTCTATAACGAAGCCGAGACCATCGCGGAGATACTGCAGCGCGTCTCCGCCGTGCCCATCGAGAAGGAAATCGTCCTGGTGGACGACTGCTCGAAGGACGGCACCAGCGAGATATTGAAGGGGCAAGGGCATATCCCCAATCTGCGCATCATCTCGCACGAGACAAACGGCGGAAAAGGCGCGGCGGTGCAGACGGCGCTGCAGCACATCACCGGCGACATCGTCATCATCCAGGATGCGGACCTGGAATATGACCCGAACGACTATCACAAGCTGATTGAGCCAATCGTCAATCAGCGCGCGAAGGTCGTATATGGCGTGCGCAACCTGGGCACGCAGAAGTGGTACATGGCGTTCGGCAACAAGTTCCTGACCTTTATCACCAATCTCCTGTATGGCGTCAAAATACAGGATATGGAGACCTGCTACAAGACGATGTCGCGCGAGGTGGTGCGGGGTATGAAGCTGGAATGCCGGCGCTTCGACGTCGAGGCGGAGTTGACGGCGAAAATCGCGCGGCGCGGCTACAAAATCATCGAATTGCCGATCAGCTACAACGCGCGCCACGAACAGAAAAAGCTCTCGCCCCTGGATGGATGGCCGGCGATCAAAGCGCTGATCAAATACCGCTTCGCGCCGATGCAGGAGTGAGTCAGCCCGCGCGACTGCCAGCCCGGATATTGAAAAGGCCGGCCGTGGAGACTCTCCAGGGCCGGCCTGCTGACTGACCTGTAACGGCTACAGCTCGTAATACAGGTAGAACTCGTACGGGTGCGGGCGCAGGCGCACTGGGTCGATCTCGCGGCTGCGCTTGTAAGCGATGTAGACTTCCAGCAGGTCGGTTGTGAACACGCCGCCTTTCAGCAGGAAGGCGTGATCGTTCTCCAGGGCTTCCAGCGCCTCGTCCAGGCTGCCCGGCACGGTGCGAACCTTGGCCTTCTCTTCAGGCGACAGCTCAAAAATGTCAGTGTCCATCGGTTCGCCCGGGTCAATCTTGTTCTGGATGCCGTCAATGCCGGCCATCAGCATGGCGCTGAATGCCAGGTAAGGGTTAGCCAGCGGGTCCGGGCAACGGAACTCGGCGCGCTTGGCCTTCGGATTCTGGCTGTACATGGGAATGCGGCAGGCAGCCGAACGGTTGCGCTGCGAGTACACCAGGTTGACGGGTGCTTCGTAGCCGGGAACCAGGCGGCGATAGGAGTTGGTCGTCGGCGAAGTCAGCGACAGCAGCGCGGGCGCGTGCTGCAGCAGGCCGCCGATGTAATAGCGTGCCATCTCGGACAGGCCGGCATACCCTTTAGGATCGGCGAACAACGGTGTGTCGCCGTTCCACAGGCTCTGGTGCACGTGCATACCGGAACCGTTGTCGGCGAACAGCGGCTTCGGCATGAAGGTGGCGGTTTTGCCGTTGCGCTGCGCCACGTTGTGGATGACGTATTTGTAGGTCAGCAGTTGGTCGGCCATGCGGGTCAGCGTGTTGAACCGCATGTCGATCTCGCACTGGCCGCCGGTGGCAACTTCATGGTGGTGGGTTTCCACGTCAATGCCGAGCGCAATCAGCGTCATCGTCATCTGGGTGCGGATTTCCTGCAGCGAGTCCAGCGGCGCCACGGGGAAGTAACCTTCCTTGTAGCGGGGCCGGTGGCCGAGGTTGGGCTTGCCGTCGTTCTGGCGGCCGCTGTTCCACACGCCTTCGTCGCTGTCGATGAAGTAATAGCCGCTGTACTGGTTCTGGTCGAAACGCACGCCGTCGAACACGAAGAACTCGGCTTCGGGGCCGAAGAAGGCCGCATCGGCAATGCCGGTCGTCTTCAGATAGGCCTCGGCTTTCTGCGCCACGTAGCGCGGATCGCGGCTGTAGGCAGCGCCGCTGATCGGGTCCTTGACATTGCAGATCAGCGACAGGGTCGGCACGCTGGTGGTGAACGGGTCGATTGTTGCGGTCGTCGGGTCAGGGAAGAGCAGCATATCGCTCTCCTGAATGGCCTGGAACCCGCGGATCGAAGACCCGTCGAATCCGACGCCTTCGGTGAAAGCATCTTCGCCGAACTGGTTGATGGGAACCGTGAAATGCTGCCACTGCCCAGGCAGGTCGACGAACTTCAGATCGACCTGCGCCACTTTGCGCATCTTCGCAAATTCAAGCGCATCGGCGCCGGTCATTGGGGTGGCCGCGGGACTAAGCCCGCCGCCCGGCAGACTTTCAGACGGTACGTTCAGTTTGTCGCTCATATCTCTCCTTGTAACCTCTTATCCTCTGATGTTTGCTGACGATCTTGGATACCGTTGGACCGCTCCATTCCCAATTCCTGATCCTAAAATCGCTAGTCACCTGTTCTGCAACGCCATGGAAAAATAAAAACGTGATGGCTAT